>JAQGHH010000603.1 GCA_028288945.1 Phycisphaerales bacterium | reverse complement strand
TGAGCACGTCGCCGAAGCCGACCTCGTTGGCCCGGCCGAAGACGTTGTGCAGATTCGGCCGGCGGAAGTTAGCGTCGACGATAAGAATCCGGCGGCCGTTGAGGGCGAGGCCGGCGGCGAGGTTCACCGCGACCGTCGTCTTCCCGTCTTCCGGGCTGCAACCGGTCACGAGGATGCTCCGCGTCGTGTCCAGCGACGCGCTGTGCTGAAGGCGCGTGCGCACCTGGCGGAACTGCTCGGCGATGATCGAATGCGGGGCCTCGAAGATCACCAGCGGCAGGCGTGCGCCGGCGGATTGGGGGTCGTCCGCCTCGTGCGGGATCACGCCCAGCGGCGTCATGTTGCCGACGCGGGCGATGTCACGCGGCGAGCGGACCGAGTTGTCGGACAATTCGCGGAGGAACGCGATGCCCAGGCTCAGGGCGAGGCCGATCACCAGCGAAACGCCCATCACGACCGTCAGCTTCGGGAAACTCGGGTGGTCGGGCATGTCGGGCTGGGTGGCCCACTCGATCTGCGCCCAGCGGCCGTAAAGGAACGAAGCTTTGTCCTGCTCATCCTTCACGTGGTCGAGGAGACCGCGCGTGACGGCCACGTCCCTGGTCAGGCGTTCGTACGAGTTTCGCTTCTGCGCGAGGTCGGCAATCTCCTGCCGAATCGCCCCGACACGCGTGTCGATGCGGCCGAGCGCTTCCATCGCCGCGCCCTTGTCGTTCTGAAGGTTGGCGCGGATAAGCTCGGCGGTGCGAGCCTTGATATCGTTCTCGGTTTCCGAAACCCGCTGCGCCAAGACGTCCATGCGGCGTTTCATGGCTTTGCTGCGGTTGTTGTCGGCGCCCAAGTTGGTGTTGAGGAGTTCTTCGTACGCCAACTGGGCGTCGTCGGACTGGCGGCGGTATTCGGAGTAGAGGAAGCTCTTCTGGAGCGCTTCCTCGAGTTCGGGGGCGCTGCTGGTCTCCATCTGCTTTTCGAACGTGGTAATCTTGGCGTTGACGGTGCCCAAAATGTTCTGCGCGTGAAGCTGTTCGGCGATCAACTGTTGGAGCTCGTAGTCCTTGGAGCTTGCGCCGCCATTCATGGAGACGCCCATCTTGCCCAGGTCCTCGGCAATGCGGACCATCCGCGCAGTGGAGTCGCGGATTTCGCTCTCGTAGTTCATCTTCAACTGCTCGAGGGCCAGGGTCTGTTGGTCGTTGAGGATGGTCTGGCGGATTTTCTGCTCTTTAATGTGCTGGTCGCCCAGTTCCTTGACGATCGTCTGGCAGTCACGGGGATTCGACCAGGACATCTGGATGCGGATCAGGCGCGACCCGCTGATGGGCGTAACGACCAGACCCTTGAGCAGCTCCTGCTTGGCCTCCTGGGCGTCGACGAACTCCTTCCCGCCGCGATAGGAGACGAATTGCTTGAACCATCCGGTCCCGCGGAGCGCTTCGCTGGATTCGAGGACGGAGGAGAGGAGGCGTTCGTGCTGGAGGAGTTCGGCCTGGGTGTGGAGGTCGACTTCGAGCACGGCCGGGTTGCTGCCGCCGCCCCCGTTATCGAGGCGCGGCCTGTCTTCCATGCCGTGCACTTCGAGCAGGGCCGTGGACGTGAACTTGGAATGATTACGGGCGAGCCAATAGTTAACGCCGTAACCGGCGACGCCCGCAATCACGAGCATCGCGATGATGAGCCAGATGTTGCCCCGGATGACGCGCCAGACGTCGGCGCCCGTGAGGGCGTTATTGAGGGGCGGCTGAGGGGCACCCAGCATTCCCATGCCCATTCCCATGCCTTGTCCGGCGAGCGGAGTGGCGGGAAGCGGGCGGGGGACTCGGACGGGGATGGTTTGGGGCAACGTCGTCATAATCCACTCCTGGTGGTCCAATAATCACCGGCATGCGCGGCGATCGGCCGGTTCGTGCGGGCGTCGCCGTACTGAATATACCACAGTCCGCAGGCCAAGGACGGAAAGCCGCTTCTTCCTCAAACAATGCGTTTCCGGAGGCTCAAACGCGCAATATCGGGCGTTACTTTTCCCCCTGGCCGGCGCTTACGCCGCCCAGTTCCTGCGCCTTGCGCAGATTTTCTTCGATGGCCGCCTTCAATTGCGGCCGGGCTGCGACTTTATTCTTTTCCTGCTCCTTGAGCGCGTCAGAGGCCAGTGTGAGTTGCTTGACGGCCTCCGAGGGGAGCTTGGCCTTCAGGTACGCGACGCCCAGATGATAGCGGCCGTCGATGAAGCTCGGGTTGGCGTCCACCATGGTTTCCAAAAGGCGGCGGCCGTCATTGGCGGTGCTTCCGCCGCACTGCACCATGACCCAACCCTGCGTGTCCTGGATTAGCGGGTCAACCGTGCCGCTCTGCAGGCTCAGGTCGTACGCCCGCTGGCTGTACTGGCGGGCGGATTTGGGGTCCTTCAGGTCTTCGGCCATCAGGCAGGCCAGGTTGTTGAGCGCGGGAATATCGTTGGGGGCGAGCGCGATCCACTCGATGTAATAATCCCGGGCCTTGGATACTTGGCCCAACGCCTGGTAGACCTCCGCGGCGAAGTGCACGGCCGTGAGCCGGTCGGCGGGGGAAAGCTTGTCTTTCGACGCCAGCAGCGGAGCGAGCGCCCTCTCCGCGCCCGGCCACTCCTTCATCCGAAGGTTCAACTGCACCGCGAACAGCGGCCAGCGGCTGTCCGTCGCGGGCCGGGCGTTCACCCGCTTGATGGCTTCGTCCAGCGAGACCTCCGTCGCGATGCTGACCAGGGCCGCGTGGACCCCTTCCAAGTCCTTGGCGACGTCGGCGGAAGCGATGGCCTTGTCGAACTGCTCGAGGGCCTCGGATTTCTTTTTCTCACCGACGCGGGCCAGCCCGCGGATGTGGTGGACCCACCATTCATTGTGCCCGCCCGCCAGCAGGCTGTCGGTTACACGCGTGATCTCGGCGTAGTCCTTGGCGTCCAGGAGGATGTTCAGATAGTCGCGCGGGAAGGTCGGGTCGTCCTTGCCCAGGGAGATGGCGTCCTTGATCTTGGCGATCGCGCCGGGGAAATCCCGCTGGGCGGCAAGCGCGAAAGCGTGCGCCCGGTACCAGAGGGGGTCGCGGTTGAGCGCGGGGTTAAGTTCGGCGAACTGGGCGATGGCCTCGAACTGGCTCCACTTTCTGGAATTGGTGTAAACGTCGAGCAGCTTGGCGCGGGCCTCGCGGTTGAACGGGTCCACCTTCAGCGCGTCTTCGAGCTGAAGGGCGGCGCCGGCGAGGTCCTTAACGCGGACAAGGGCGTCGGCGTAAACGATCTTATACTGAACGTTGCGGGACCTGGCGGTTACAATGACGGAGAGGTTTTTCTTCACCAGATCCATCTTCCCCCCCGCCGGGTCGCGCAGCTCGATGAGGGCCTGATAATAGAGCGCGATGTCGTTGCCGGGGGCGATGGCCAGCACCTTCTGCGCGGTCTCGCGGGCTTCGGGATAACGCTTGGCGTCGATGTAAATGCCGGCGAGAAGGTTAAGCAGCTCGGGGCTATCGGGGTTCTTGACCAGGGCCTCCTTGACGCCCTTGAGGGCGAGGTCCGTTTCGCGCGCCGCGACGTGCGTCTCCAGCGCGAGGCGGACGATGGTGGGGTCGTCGGCGTGGGCCTTGAGCACTTCCAGCGCGTCCTTGTATTTCTCCTGCCGGACGAGAAGGCTGGCGAGCCTTTGCTCGATGTCGATGTAGCCGGACTTGTTCTTCTCCGCCTTCTCAAGGGCAACGCGGAGGTATTTTTCCGCCTCGTCGTTCTTGGCGGCATGCACGAAGTAATCGGCCAGCGCCACGTAGGCGTTGGGCTTGTCCTTCCATTCGTTGCTCGCGGCCAGGTCGGTGAGCACCTTCAGGCCGTCGTCAAACCTCTTGGAATCCTGAAGGCTTTCGGCGAGCGCGCCGTTGAGGCGGAGATGGGTCGGGAATTTGGCGACGCCTTTGGTGAGGACCTCGCGGCCCGTATCGGAATATACCGTGGCTTGCGCGGGGTTGACGGGGGCGGTCTTGATCGCGGCGCGAAGGTAGGCGGACGCCAGGCGGATGTAGTTTTCCGGCTCGTTTGGGGCTTCGGCCAGCAGCCGGGCACGCACGGGGATGACCGCCGCGGGATTTACCGACACGTCGTAGGCCAGCGCCAATTCGCGCAGTTCTTCATTTTGCGGGAAGCGCTGGCGGCCCATTTCGATGGATTCGCGGGCGCGTTCCGGCTGACTGAGCTTTTCGTAGCAGTCGGCCAGTCCGCGGTAGGCTTCGATGTTGTTCGACTGCCGCTCCAGGGCCGAGCGGAATTTATCGATCGCGTCGTTGTATTGGCCGTTGGCCTCATAGGCCTGGGCCAGCAGCAGCCAACTGAGGCCGTAGTCCCCGCGGTTTTTGGTCAATTCGGTGCCGACGTGGATGGCGTCAGAGAAATCGTTCTTCGCCATGGCGAGCTGCCACCGGTACATACCGCCGCCGGCGTGGTCGGCGTCGATGCGGGCGAGGTTGTCGGCGGCCTTGGAAGCTAAATCCCATTTACGCTGCTTGAGATAGGTCTGGAAATAGAGGTCCCACGTCGCCAGGTCGTCGGGACGGAGCGTTTCGGAGGCCTGGGCGTGCGCCAGGGCCGCGTCGAAGTGCGACTTCTGGAGTTCTAGGCGACCCAACTCGACTTCCACGAAGAATTTATCGGGGTTACGACTAAGACTTTCCCTCACTTCCTTTTCGATGTCTTCCTGGGAAGCGTTTTCGAGTTGCTTGGCGAGGACCCCGAGCCGGGGGTCATCGTGATTTCGCTTGAGCGCCGCGCCCACCAGTTCCTTCGCCTTGGGCTTCTGGTCGAGCTTTATGTAGGCCTGCGCGAGCGCTAAGGCGATCCCCGTGTCCTCGGGCTTCTCCCTGGCAATTAGCTCCAGAAGCCGGGCCGTCTCCGTGAAATCCTGCAGGTTTACCGCCGACTGGGCCTTGGAAAACTTCGCCTCGAGTGTGGTTTCCGGGAGCCTGGCGTAAAACTTCTTGGCCTCTTCGGGCTTGTGGAGCCCGTTCATGACCTCTATCTGGAGACGAATCACTTCGACGTTGTCGGGCTGTAGGCGGGCAAGGGCGTCCACGTGCCGTGCGGCTTCCTCGAACTTATTGTCCGCGAGATACAGTCGCACCAACTCGTAGCGTGCCGGCCAGAACAGGTCATAGTTCTCGACGATCTGCGAGAGGAGGGTTTCTGCCTTGACGTTCTGGGTGGTTTCGCGATACGAGCGGGCCAGCTCGTACATGATGCGGAACCGCTCATTACTTTTTGGGGCGACCGCCAGCGCCTTCCCAAGCGCTTCGATGGCTTCCATGTCCTGGTGTTTGAGCCGGTAGATCGATCCTTCGAGCCACAGGACGGGCCACGAGTTGGCTTCGGCAATGAAGTTGAGCTTCTTAAAATCGTCTTCGATCTGGGTGAGCAATTCCGCGTGCTTGTTCGGATCGGCCGTTATCTCGCAGGTCATGACCCGGAGCCGCGTCAAATACATCAGGCTCTGGGCCGCATATTCCTTGAACCGCCTGCCTTCGACGCCGCGCTTGCCACCCGGGATTGCGGGGAGCTTGAGGATCTCCATGGCCTTTTCCCGCTTGGCCATGTCGCCGGTTTCGCCCAGCGAACGTGCGTACTCGTAGCGGGCGCGCTGGTCGGTCTCCCTGGCTTCGTAATTGGCGCGAAGGATTTCCTCGGCTTCCTTTGGCTTGCGGTTCTGCCGGGCCCACTCGGCGGAAATGTATTGAATCTCCGAGTAATGAGGCCCATCCATCCTGACGAACTGGCGGGCGCGGTCGAGGGCCGCGGTGGCCAGTTCGCGAGCCTTCTTCGCCGCTTCGGGAGAGTCGATGCTCCCGAGCATCGTGTAGCCGAGGAAGATCCGGTAATTGAGGGTGGGGTCGTTGGGGCGGGCCGCGCTGGCGGCGTCCAGCATGTTTCGTATTTCGGGGATCAGCTTGTCCCCCAGGTCGGGCCGCCCGGCGCGCTGCGCCTCCGCGACCTGGTACGCCTTGGAGCGCGCTATGTAGAGCAGCGCCTCGGCGTTTGAAACGTTCTCCTTTTGAATCGCTTCGAGCGCCGCAAGGCTTTGACGAACTTCCGCTTCGGTCTTGGGCGCGCCCGCCATCCACTGATGGAGGACGGCTATGTGGTAGTAGGTCTGTGCCCGCGTGTTTCCGGGGTCCACTTTGCGGAACCGGTCGGCCGCATCGCGGAGGGCGACAAACACCTGCGGGCTGGGGCTGTCTTCCATCTGGTCCACGTAGGAATCCAGCAGCCTTTGCAAAGCCGGCCGGTACGCCGGATCGATCTGCAGCGCCAGTCCCCAGCATTTCCGCGCCGTGTCCAGGGCGTCAGGGCCGTCCTGTTCCGTAAGCAGGTTGTAGACGTCGCCGCGCTTGACGCAGACTTCTTTATTGGAGTGATCGAAATTGAAGGCGAGGTTGATCGCCTCCCTGGCGTCGCCGTACTGTTTTTTCGCGACCAGGTCGTCGGTCAATTGCAGCTGCGCGGCGACGTTGAAGTTCCGATGCGTGAGCCGGTTCCTGACCGCCGGGCCGATGAACACCAGCGCCGCAATGCCGCCAATGGTCGCAGTCAGGATCACCAGGAATCGTGTATTCACTCGCTTAGCCATGACGCATGTCTTTCGAATTCAGGATCAATTCTGTGGAAGGTACGCCGGCATGTGGCCGGCCTACCGTGCGGCGGACGCCTTCGCCGGGGCGGCGGGGTGAAGTGCCTCCCAATCGGGCAGACATTTCTCCAACTGCGGAAGTCCTGCCGCCAGGAAATCCCGCATGGCGACCAGGGATTCGTTGCGGTCATTGATCGCCGCGGCCGCATTATCGTCCCCCTGAAAACTCAGGGCGACCGGGGCGGCGGTCATCAATTCGACTTTCGCGTAATACCCGTACCGCTCCCTCAAGTTCTGGAGCCGCAGGCGTACGCCGTAGGCGTCGTTTTCGTATCCCCCGTTGCAGTGGAACACGTACCCGACGTTGCGGGCGATGCGCCGCACGCCTGCGTGGCCCGCGGCATCGGGCGCGCCGGTCTGGTCGGCAAAACTCAGGAACCGCAGCGTCACCGTGCGCGGCCGGAAATTGGGATAATTCCCGAGCGCCAGTTCCTTGTCCGCGAATTGGGTCACCTCGAAGCCGTCGGCGACCATGCACCGTTCGGGGATGTGCGCGACCGTGTCGACCATCCC
This sequence comes from Phycisphaerales bacterium, assembly GCA_028288945.1. GTDB lineage: Bacteria > Planctomycetota > Phycisphaerae > Tepidisphaerales > Tepidisphaeraceae > RYN-428. The sequence continues at coordinate 6,444 of JAQGHH010000603.1, read as the reverse complement.
GGTGTAATAGGTGACCGCCACCCGGATGACGGCCGACGGGTCCCTCTGCTGAAAGTCCGCCACCGCCCTGGCCCTCTCGCCCGCCGACGCATTCTTCAAGGCGTCGATGTCCGAGCGGCTGATCTTCCTGCTGGCGGTGTTGACGTAGTCGCGGAAGACGTATTCGCTGGTGCCCAGCACCTGTACCTGTTCGGAGTCAATCGACTGATCGCTGGAAACCTGCACCCACGTTCCGATCTCCGACGGCAGGCCCTCCTTCAGCGACCGGACCCGCAGCGGAACGGCAATTTTCTTGAAATGCAACTGGAGGAACCCCGCGGCCGAATTCAGGCCGACCGCGGACACGCCCAGCACCAGCGCCGCGATCAGGAAGGCCGGTCGATTCAGAAGTTGACGCAAGGCGTGGTTCAGAACCCGACGCCCTGTGAATTGCGTGGAACTCATCGCTTCTCCTCCTTCGTTTCATTCGCCGGCGGGGTGGACGCGGGGCCGGCAATCTGGGGCTTGGCGGCGTCGGGCGCGGCGGCTTTGGCCGCCTCAGTTTTGGGTCCGGCAGGCTTGACGGTCGGCGGCAGGCCGATCGTACGCCGCACGGGTTGCGGCGGAGTGCCCGCGCCCGTTTCGGAGGACCTGGATTGCGAAGACGTTGCGCCCGACGCGGCAGGCGGACGAACCGCCGGGGGGCGGCGAGTTGTAGTTGAACCGACGGGCGGGACGGCGGCGGGTCGAACCGCCGGCGTTCCCGCCGGCTTTGCACCAGCGGCTGCGGGCTTCGGTCCGGCGGCGGGCCGCGATTCCGCCGACCTCGCGATGGCAGGCTTGGTGGCCGGTGCGGCAGCCGACCGCTTCAGACCCGAGGCGGCGCCAATCTCAGTTCGCGCCGCCGGCCCCGCGCGCACCGCGCTGACGGCCGGTGCTGCCGCTACCGTCACCACCGGCGCGACGGTGGTCACTTTCGCGCCCGCGGGCCTCTTGCGCTTCAATCCCGACTTATCTTCGACTTCTTCGATGAAGACGTGCTCGAGTACCCACCCCACCAGCAGGATCAGGAAAAACGCCGGGATCATCATCAGCAATCCGACGAACCCGTGCGCGAAGTGCTCCCCCCACTGCTCGCTGAAATAGCAGGCCAGGAACCCCTGCCCGGTCACGCGCATCGTGTTGCAGAAGATTGCGATGGGAATTGCGGACGCCACGAGGATGATCTTCTGCCACATCGGCCGCGCCGACAGAAACGCGACCGCGGCCGCGATCGACACGAATGTCATCAATCCGCGCAGCCCCGCGCAGGCCTCCGCGACGTTCAGCGTGCGGACGCCCCCGCCCTTGGCCCCCACGAAAATCTTGGTCCCGAACTGCCCCGCCGGCACTCCCGTGATATGCAGGACGTGCACCGCCACCTCCGCCGCCATCTTCTGAAGCGGGCCGGCGACGAGGCTGTAAAACAGCCCGGGCCAGGGGAGCGCGCAGATAAGGAACAGGATCGGGAACCAGGCGATTTTCATCACCCGCCACCCGCACAGCAGCGTGACGACGCCAAAAAGCGTCACCACCATGCCGATGTCCTTGAACCAATCGTTTTGCAAAGGATAGATCGCGTACGCAAAGAGGAGAATCCCGCCCACCGTGATGAAAAGCCCCTCCCACGCGGCCTTCACCTTCGCGGCAAGCAGTTGTTCACGGTGGACGTAGAGGTAATACAGGCCGATAAGCGGCACTGCGATCGCATGGCCCCAGTTGGGCTCGCCGTTGAAAGGGTTGGTCTTGTACCAAAGCCGGCGGAGATTGGGCCAGAACAACAGGACAAACAGGCCGCCGATGGCAGTGATCTGAAGCCATGTGCTCAGGCGCAGTCCCGCATAGACTGGATCGCGGTCCTGCTCTGAAGCGGCCGGGCCGACAGAATAGTCCATCGTCGAATTTGAACTTACAGTGCTCAAAATCCTCTCCCACTGCCGATAATGCCGTTGGATTCCACCGCATCCCGCCAGATCCGTCGGGCCGGCCCCATTTGGCCCGCAAGGCAGGGTATCCCCTGCCTAAGGCCGCATGGCCATGATACGACCGCCGACCTCCACGGTTCGCGGAAACCGCCGCTCCGCACGCCCGGATAAACTTCACTAAAAACGGCTTGCCAAGTCCGTAAAAGTGCCGCCGCCGCGAAGCCATAGGCTCGCGGCGGCGCTACCATGCTGTTTCTCCGGCAACCACTCGGCTTCCGGCCAAGGCTCCCATGGAAAGGGGCGGGCCGAATATCATCCGCCGAGAGATACCTGCCGCTTCACGGGTTCTGATTAGAATCCGGTTAGCGTGTTGTATGCGTAGTTCCGATCGTACAGGAACCCGAGCCCGTAGCTGATGCGGAACCCGCCGCGGATTGCCGCCAGGAACGGCGCGATGCCATTCGTCCCGACCATGATTTGATCGTCGGGCTTCAGGAAAACATCGGGCTGTTGGCCCGAGAAGATTTTTTCGATATCGACCCGGACGAACACTTCGTGATCGGGCCTAAGCCGCCGGATGATGTCCGTGCGCTGCGGGATCGCGACCTGATCAAACCCGCCCGCAGAATTGATCGCCTGCTTGATGGTGATCCGGCGGCTGGTGAGCGTGTAAACGCCAGGCCGCGCCACGTGTCCGCCCATGTAGTATTCGCCGACCGCGAGGTTCTGCACGACGATCACGTCACGCGGGCGGATGGATACGTTGTACTTGAGGTCGCCGTTGCGAAGGGCGATCAACGGAACACGGATGATCCGCGCGTTGCCCGGGGCCTGGGGGGCGTTGAATTCAAACGGCTTGGCGACCGGTGCGCCCGGGGCCGCAGCCGTGCTGTCGGGCGTCCCGGGGACGGCGGGCGCCGTCTCCGGCACGAGCGGCAACGCCGGGGCCGCGTCGGTCGCGGGCCGGGTGGCAGGTCCGGTTGCCGGCGCTGCCGACGGGGCCAGGTCGTCGCCCGGCGCTTCCGCAAGGAGCGACAAGGGACGATTGGCCGCCGCCCCGAGCGCCAGCGGCGCGGGCGTACGGCCGGCATCGCTCTTGGGGGCGAGATCGTCCGTGGCGGGCGCGGTCGTCGGAGGCAACGCGGGGCCGGTAGCCGGCGGCACTGGGCCGCCCGTCGTCGGACGCGCCGCGCGCTTTGTTTCCGACTTGCGGATCACATATGCGTATTCCACCAGCGGCGAATTCGTGTCGCGCGCCAGGACCAGTGCGTCCAGTAGCTTGAAGTCTGGGTCGAGAATCGCGTATTGGCCCGGCTGATTCACCGCGCCAAGAATTTCCACCGTGCGCCCGCGGGCTTCAATTACCGTTACGGTAACCTGCGCGCGCTGCACGATGGCCGCATCGCGGTACGCCTGAACGATCACCTGTTCCAGTTCAATTTCGGTCAGCCCTTCGGCGTGCACCGGGCCCAGATATGGAAGACTGATGTTCCCGCTCTCGGTCACCCGCGCGGTTTTCACCGTGTCCTGTCCGGGGCCCACGAGGTCGGAGATCGAAATGCTCAGCAAGTCGTTGCGACTGATGGTGTAGTCACTATTACTGCTGACCAGATCCTCCGGACGCGGATCGGTCGCGGTTACAAATTCGCTGTTGAATTCCTCAACGCTCGGATCGAGGTGATTGAGGATCGGGATCAGAAGCGGCTCGGTCGGCTGCCCGCCGCGAACCATTTCGGTCGGGTCGAAAAACCCGCGCGTGTTGCATCCGGCAATCGCCGGTACCGCCAGCGCGGCGCAGCATTTGAGTAAAGTCATGACCCCGCGGCTTTTCCGGGCGCTTGCCTTGCCAGGCACGGCACCGGTTGAAAGTTCCACGGCGGTCGTTCGATCAGCGGCGTTCATGATATCAAGCGGAAGACGCAAGGAGCGCTCCTTTCCCTAGATTACCCGGTCGTAAGCTTCTAACCTGCCGTCGGTACTCTATTTTGCCGGGGGAATATTGCAAGAGGAAGTCCCTTTCCGCAACCATTCCACCGGCCGATGGCGCAGGCTCCGACATTGGCAACTATCGGTGCCTCCGCCCGTCCGTCTCAGATGTTTTTCGCCATAAACACCACCGAATCCCTCCGCAACCGTCGCGTCGACCGTTATCGGACTCGCCCCCTATTCCATGCGACCCCTTGTTCCGCTTTACGAATTAACATTGCTTTATGTTGCAAAGGTATCAATGCCACGAGACCGTTGCAAGCCAAATCCGGACAGGCGTCCCTACTTTTCTAATGCCCGGCAGACAGACGTGACGGCAGCCCTATCACCCAGCCGATTGGCAGTCACTGTTCGGATCAGCGATCAATTGGGCAACGCATTCCCTCAGGGTGGAAAGGTTGTAGTTGGTTTTGGAGAAGACGCATCTCACGCCCAGTTCCTTGGCGCGTTCGATGTGTTGGCCCGCCGGGTAGGCGGTCAGCAGAATGACCGGCAGCTTGGACATTCGGAGATAAGACCGCATCACTTCCAGCAGTTCCAGCCCGCTCATCTCCGGCATCATCATGTCGAGAATGATGACGTCCGGATAGGTCGTCAACAGGGACATCAATGCAGCCCGCCCGTTGGGCGCGGACCGAACGGAATACCCCGACCGGGACAGGAATCGTGTGACAGCCTCGCGGCCGTCCGCGTCGTCATCGACAACCAGAATGGAGTTCAAAGGGGTTCCTCTATAGCCAATTTTCCCCGCCCTTACGATACCCTACCGTCCCGGGCATGCAAGTGGAATGAGGCTCCTGACGCTTCGCTCGATTGACTTCAGTCCTCGTGCTTTTTCTTATGTGTGGCTCTTTCGTTTTGGTGTTGTTTTTCGCCTTTCTTGTGGGTCTTTTGTGACTTGTTTTCACCCTGCTGACCGGATTGGTTGTCGGCGGGTTGGGGCAAGTGGGTAATGGTGTTGGTGCCGGGCGTTTCGGAGCCGCCGTTGGCGGGGACGATGTAGGTGCCGGTGGATTCGATAATGAGGTTCAGGCCGGAGCCGCCCAGGAGGGTGTCTGCGCCGGGGCCGCCAGTGAGCGTGTCGTTGCCGGCCTGGCCGGAGAGCAGGTTGTTGCCCGCGCCGGCGACGAGGCTGTCGTTACCCGAGCCGCCGACGAGGGTGTCGTTGCCCGCGCCGCCCAGGAGGGTGACGGGGATGGTGATGGTGCCGTTGAGTTCTACGATTTCGATGTCGTCGTTGCCGTTGCCCGCCTTGACTTCGATGCCCTTGATCTTGGCGATGTCGCCCAGTGAGGAGACGACGCCGTTGGTCGAGACGACGAGCATCGAAGGGTGGGCCGCATCCCGCATGATGCGAACCACGGCGTTCCCCGCTGGGGCGACGAGGTGGATAATGCCCGCCGAATTGAGGGGAACTTGAACCGCTTGCGAGGGGACCTTGGTGTTATCGTGCGACTTATGATGACTGGGGTGCGAAGCCCCGTGGCTCAAAAGTCTGCGGGGTTCGAGGGCGTCGATCCACGTGTTGGAACCGTGCATGGAGCATCCAATCGTAAAAAGCCTAAACCTTGCGAATATGATTACCGGCGACCGGGATAGCTTGCCACGGCAACGTCATTCAGGGGACGGGGAATCCGGAAGATCGGCCGGCGGCTCAAACTGCCGCTGATAAAATGCGGGGACTTTGACAGTCGTAGCAGAGGAGCGTGGATTACTTTGGGGCACCGCTGCTCCCCCGAACCATCAGGCCAATTTCAAAGGGTGTGCCGCATTCGGGACAGACACAGGAATTCAGGCTCCCGCGAAGGTCATATCGGCAGACGGCACACAGGCCATCGCTCTGCCGCATGGCCACGGATCGCATCTGATCCCGGATTTTGATTGCCCTTAAGCCCACCCACATCACGCCGATAAAGGAGCCACTGACCAAAACCGTGATGAACGGTGGGGAAGGAGTAACGTGAAGCATCGTCGCGACGGCAGCCATAAGCAACCCACAACACAGGGCCAGATTGACGCTGCAAAAGAGCACGATTAAGAGCTGGCGGCAGATCCAAAGGAGACGCTTCACGCCCTTATCTTACCCTTGCCGGGCCCAGATTTGGGCCTGCGCCGCGAATAGTAAAATCTGGTTGCGGTCGGAATTGTTTTACGCTAACGTATCAATCACAAATGTGTATATTTCCCACCATGCAGAGCGGCGCTCGGTTTGCGATGGGTATTGCATTTGCGGGAGCGGCGGCGGCTTTCTCGCCGGGCGCTGGGGCTCACGTCACTTATTCCAATCCATTCGATACGGTCGGCACCGGGTACGCCCAGGTCGATGGGCCCGTCTATATTGCGGTCGGCGCTTCGGGGCACGTTTTTGTATCCGAGGGGCGAGGCGGATCGGCGGCAGTTTTGACCGCTGCCGCGGTTGACGGCGCGCAGCTTTTGAATCGACGTTCAGAATCGGTGGCTTTCGTCCGCCGGATTGACGGCAGCGCGAGCCTGCTGCTCGGCGGGGCGGCGCCCT
>JAQGHH010000577.1 GCA_028288945.1 Phycisphaerales bacterium | reverse complement strand
CTCGAATGCTTTCAACTGTTCGTGTCGCGTCGGACATAAGACTCAATTGCTAAATGATGCTTCTCCTGTTCCCTCTCCCTCGTACTCGGGGGAGAGGGTTAGGGTGAGGGGCGGAAGAGAAGTTCAAAGGTTCAAGGGTTGAGGAGTTCAAGGGTTGATGCCCTCTTGAACCTTTGAACTCTTAAACCCTTGAATTCTCCTCCCGGCCCCTCACCCCTGCCCTCTCCCCCGAGTACGAGGGAGAGGGAGAAAGGCTTGGCCAAGTCCACGCGCGGGTCGACGAACGCGCACATCTGTTTCACGCCCGCGCCGCCGCGAACTCGGCGGAGGGCTCGAACGTCGGCATGCCGACGCATCGCCGCGGCGCAAACCGGCGGGTTTCTGCTTCGAAGGGCAGGCCCAGATCCACCAGCACCGCTTCCACCGGCCCGTCCGCGGCCACGAGCACATCGCCCGCGGACACTTCCGCCGGCGCGTGCAGATTGCCCAGCTCCAGCATTAGCACGCCCATCTCTTCCAGATCCCACGGCCGCACGACCAGCACTTCGCACGGCAGCACGCGCACTACGATCCGCGTGTCGCCGTCGTCATAAATCACGTCGCCGTGATGCAGGCCCGTTCCGATCGGCAGCAAGATCCGCACGTCGCGGCCGGCGGCGGTTTGCTTGCGGATCGCACGTTTCCAGCAATCCCACCATTGGAGCTCCAGCGCGTCTTCCGTGCGGCTGATGTTTCCCAGCGACCCCTCTTCCATGTTGCCCAGGATGCGATCACAGAGCATGCCATACCTCCGTGCGGATTAAGGGTGCGTTACGTAATTCCTTTTTCTTGCTTCACGACGGCCGTCGGCCGAGCTCCACCGAAACGACTTCCAGCTCCCGCCCGCGGACAACGTGTGCGGCACGTGTGCCGCATTTGGGACAATGCAGCGGGCCGGCGGTGGGAAGCTCTTGCTCAGCCCCGCACGCGTCGCACCAGACCGCCAGCGGCACGACGTCAATTTGCAGCCGCGCCGCTTCGAGCGCCGTGCCCTCTGAAGCCGGGCCGAACGCCGAGACCAATGCCGCCGGCACCACACCTGAAAAAACCCCAATCCGCACGCGTACCAGGGTGACTTGCTCGTTCGTCGCGCGTTCGCCGCGAAGCTGATCCAGGACCACGTCAATCAAGCTCTGGGCGATCGATACTTCATGCACGAGGTGGTCCCGGGCTACTGAATTTCATCCCTGAGCCGCAACCATTCGATCCGGTGCGTGAGCGCTTCCCGGCATTGCACGGGAGTGTCGGGCGCATCGCGCACCTTGGCCAGCGCCCGCGCCAGCACGGCTGGCCGAATCCCGCCGGCCGTCAATAGTTCACATCCCAGCTCATCCGCCCGCGTTTCAATGTCATCGGCGGTGGGGCCGCGCAGTGCCGCGAGGTGTCGATCGCGCGCCTGCAAATGCCCGAGCTCGTGGGCGAGGGCGGCGGTGAGCTCGTCGTCGTCAAGCAGCGCCAGAAGTCCGGTCGTCACATAGACATGCCGGTCCGGCCAGGCGAACGCCGCCGGCCGGCGATTGGCTAGAACATGAAGGCCTGCCGGCTGAACCCACGACTGCACACGCAACCGGTCCATCGCCAACGCCGCGCGCCGGGCCTCCGGCTCCGTGCCGTGGCCCACAGGCTCCGGCCATTGCCTAGCCCAACGCTCGCGCGCCGATTCCGATGCGGTTTGATCAACCCCGCAACCGGCCGCGCAGAATTGCAACACCAAGGTGATGACCAAGGCGATCGAAATGTTCGTAGTCGCCTTGCGCACGCGATTTGCAGAACAACTTGCGTGCCGTCCCCTTTCGGGCGGGTATTATCGATATCCCGTGCCTATGAAGTGCGCGTCGTATGGTCAGGCGGGCGGCAGCCGCGCAGTCGCTAGTCAGCGCATCGCCGATCTAATCAACATGGATGCATGTAATCCCGCGCCACAATTGCTGTTGTGCCAGCTCGCCGACTCGACGTTCCCCAGCGGCGGCTTCGCCCATTCCGGCGGCCTCGAGGCCGCATGGCAGCAGGGGCGCGTGACGGCCGAATCGTTGCAAGGATTCGTCCTCGCCCACCTCCAGCAGACGGCCAGCGCCGCGATGCCCTTCGTGGCCGCGGCGTATCGTGAACCCCGGCAACTGGCGCAATGGGATGCCCAGTGCGGTGCCTTTCTCAATAATCATGTCGCCAACCGCGCCAGCCGCGCGCAAGGGCAGGCGTTTCTCATGGCGGCAACCCGCGCATTCGCGGTGGACGAAATAACGCGATTGGGCGCGGAGGTGCGATCACTCCGAATGGCGGGCCATTTGGCGCCGGTCTTCGGAGCGGCGTGCAAGGCGCTATCACTGGACGAAATCGCAACGTTGCGGCTGTTTCTGTTCCTTAGTCTGCGCGGGCAAGTGTCGGCGGCGGTGCGGCTTGGCGTCATCGGGCCACTGGCCGGGCAGGCGATGCAATTCCGCCTCTCGCCGCTGGCCGAAAGATTGATTTCCGGCGCGCAACATACGTCCGTCGACGAAGCCGCGCAGGCCGCGCCGCTGCTGGATATTCTCCACGGCGCGCAAGACCGTCTATACTCGCGGCTGTTTCAGAGTTGAGCGATTTGGAAGCGTTGAGTGATGTGAAATGCCAGAGGAAACCGACCACACCCACGACCAATGGGACAACCCCGGCGCATTCCGCTTTCGCGAGCGGGCGCGGCCCGATCGCGATTTCTCAACGCGTGCTTTTACCGTAGGCGTAGGCGGGCCGGTCGGCAGCGGGAAGACGGCGCTGATGCTCGCGCTCTGCCGGGCGCTTCGCGAGCGCGTGCCGCTGTGCGCCGTGACCAATGACATCTTCACCCGCGAGGACGGCGAATTTCTCATCCGCAACGAGGCGCTGCCCGCGGAGCGCATCCGCGCCGTCGAGACCGGCGGCTGCCCCCACGCCGCCATCCGCGAAGACATCTCCGCCAACCTGTTGGCCCTGGAAGACTTGCACGACCGTTTCCACCCCAAGCTGTTGCTGATCGAAAGCGGCGGCGACAACCTCGCTGCCCATTTCAGCCGCGAACTCGCGGATTACACGGTCTATGTGATCGACGTCGCCGGCGGCGACAAAGTCCCCCGTAAAGGCGGCCCGGGCGTGACACAATCCGATCTCCTGGTGATCAACAAGACCGATCTCGCCCAGGCAGTGGGCGCCGATCTGGCCGTCATGGACCGCGACGCCCGCCGGATGCGCGGGGATGGGCCGTTTGTGTTCGCCCAGGTACGGAATGGAGTTGGGGTGGAGGAGATCATCACACACGTGCTCGCCGCTCGAGATGCGGTTCTTTCTGCCTCTTCTTAAGAGGAAATCGGAATTAATGCCCGCGCTGCCGGTGTCCAATACGGAACACTTGCAGCGCAAGGCCGTGCCCTTTCCACCGTCCCGCCAAAGCCGGCCCAGCGTCAGCCGGCCATTTTTAATTTGTTAACTGAACCGGCTTTCATGCCGCGCGAATGGGCCGCAGCGCGAGTTCGAATGCGCGCTGATCGCGCATCGCATGCACGCTACGTGGGCCGCGGCGCGGATGGCACGCTGTTTGTGATGGGT
>JAQGHH010000499.1 GCA_028288945.1 Phycisphaerales bacterium | reverse complement strand
GCGATTTTTGCCGGCAATACTGGGCGCATGTGCCGCTGGTGAATGTCGGGGATGACTGGGGACTGGAAACCCTGGCGTGGACCAAGCAGAGTTACCGGCCCGTGAAAATGCTCCGCAAGTTCGTGTTACGGCGCGAGCCCGTGGTCATGAGCGCCACCGGATTCGCGCCGTTGGCCGACTCGCGGCCGGTCGCGACGCCGGTGCCAAATATCCTTGAGGAACTGCTGCCTTTGGGCGAAGAGTTGCCCGCGGAGCGGGCGGTGACGGATAATGCCGGCGTGCCGCGAGCTCCGATCCTCATTCGTTCCGCCGAGAAGGGTGATCTGCCCGCCGCCTTGGAATTGGAGATGGCGACGTTCTCCGCCCATGCCATCAGCAAGCGGCAGATGCAGTATCTCCAGCAGCGCGATAGTGCCGTGTTCCTGGTCGCCGAGAAGGGCGGCCGGGTCGTCGGCGACGGCATCGCGCTCGTCCGCAATCACAAGGGCGGCGTCTCAGGGCGCGTCTACAGCCTCGTCGTGAGCCAGGAACACCGCGGCCAAAAGATCGGCCAGAAGCTGCTCCGAGCGATGCTCGATGCACTGTCCGAACGCGGCGTGGGGCGTGTGTACCTGGAAGTCGAGCAAACCAATGCCGCCGCGATCCACCTCTACGAGCGAAGCGGTTTCCGCCGGATCGGCGTTCTGCCGGACTACTACGATGACGGCCAGCACGCCGTCCACATGATGTATGAAGCGCCCAAGCCGCAAGAGGCGAAAGTCATCGCGCGAAGGTAAGGCCGGGCCGGTTGGATATCCGAAGAGAAGACTTTGCAGCGAAGGGGCGAAGAGATGCGAATGCCGTAGGGCGTGCTTCGGTACGCATTTTCGCACGTCGTATGCGCGAGCAATCCCATACTTGAGGTTCAACCGACCTAATTTTCTCGTTGAATGTCAGAGCCGGGGCGTATCGCCCCGGTCGTGCCGCAGGCACGAGACGGAGCTTCGCTCCGACCGGGCCGACACGGCCCGGCTCCGAACGTAATGCGACAAATTAGGCCGGTCGCATCACTAGAGTACACCAATACCCCAATTTTTCTCCGTCCTCCTTCGTCTCTTCGCGCCTTCACGGCAAAGTCTTCTCTTCCGATTTCACACTCCACCTGTTCATTGCCCCGTGTGCGAGGGCTCGGTTTCGTTTGCCGGGGATTCCCCTGCCGGGGGCTCGGGGGTGATCACCTCCACCTTGATGTCTTCGGGGAGCAGCGCCTCCAACCGCGTTTGAAAATGACCCTTGATGAAGTGGTACAGCGCGCCCTGCCGGCTGGTGCCGATCAGGACCCGGTCGGCCCCGTATATCGCCGCGGTTTCGGCGATCAATTCCGGCGCATCCGGGCCCATGTCATAGACGGGCAGTATCGGCACGCCCATCCCATGTGCGTGTTCGAGAAATCGGCTGAAGGTCCGCAGGGCCGCCAGGTCCGTGTCGATTGTCAGTCGGCGGCCGCCGTGTTGGTGGGAGAGGGCGATTTGCCGGATGAAGCAGACGACTAGCGTGGAGTTCGTACGCCGGGCTTCCGAGAGGGCGGCTGGGGCGAGGGCGTCTGAGCCGTACGTGCCCAGCAGCAGCTTGGGCCGCGCCAGGGCGTCCGGGGTGAGCTGCTCGTGAATGGCTTGCCGCAGAAGGCTGGGCCGCCCGACACGTGTGCGGAACCATTTGGTAAAGGCTCGGGCGGTCAGTCCCACGGTCATGACGACGGAGACGAAGATGAGGGCGTGGATCTTCGTGAAGGCAAGCGTCACCCAGATCGCCAACAGCAGCAGGCCCAGAAAAAACATCGGGATCTTGCGGGTAAGTCGGCGCAGGCGCGGGTGAACGGCGCAGAGGGTGACGTTGATCGCGACCGCGCCGACCACGCCGATGGCGTAAAGGTCGGCCAGGTGCTCGACGTCGTGGCTGATGATGAGGATGAGGATCGGCACGCCCGCCGCGAGGATCGCAGCGACCCACGGCGCGCCGAAGCGGTTGACCTTCTGAAACACCGGCGGGAGTTCCTGATCACGGCTGACGACGTAGACGATGCTCATCAGCCCGTTGACGGCCGTGTTACCCGCCGACAGCAGGAGCAATCCTCCGACAAGGCGCACCGCCGTCTCGCCCCACTCCCCGACGTACCTTCCGCTGAGGAACGCCAGCATGTCGGCGACGTGCTGATCGCGGGGCAGCGGGTAAATCGCCACCATGCACAACGCGAGGAGGATGTTGAAAACGGCCACCTCGGCGGCGACCGTCCAGATCGCCCGGCTGGCGGTTTTTGCGACGGGCTTTTTCATCACGCCCGTCAGGTTCGCGATCGCTTCGACGCCGCTGAGCGCCAGGACAATCGAGACGAACGCGATCCACAATTGCCGCGGGCTGTGATGGAGCGTGCCCATTCGGTGCGGCAGTTCGTGCCAGTTCAGTTTGGGCAGCGCGCTGAAGGTGATCAGCAACGTGATGAAGACCATCCCGATTGCCGCGAAGACCGCGAAGGCGCTGCTGTGCTTGGGCCCCATCAGGTTGAAAGAACCGATGCCGGCGATGGCGACGATCGCCCAGAGCCCGGGCGAATCCCAGGCGAACAGCGGACCGCCCGTGGCCCCGTCCTGACTGGTACGCTCGGGGACGATTGCGTCGCCGGCGTCCGGGACGTGCCCGTTCGGACGATCGGAGGCGGGCTTGCCGTCGGGATGGCCGGGGTGCCCAGCCTCGTGCACGTGCCGCGACAGCGGCAGGCCGAAGTAATGAAACCCGTCGAGGACGCTCAGGCTTACCGTCACGCTGTAGTCGGCGAACAGCAGGAGCGCGCCGATCACCGCGAGCGTGCGGCTGCGGCTTCGCGCCGCCGTGTAGACGCCGCCCCCGTCGGGATAAATTCTGCAGATCTGTGTGTAGGCCCAGCCGACCGCCAGGATCAGCCCGCTCATCATGGTGACGAGCCAGAAGCTGCTGTGGCCGGCAATGAGAAACGCCAAGCCCAACACATACAGCCGACTCGTGCCCCAATCGCCGAACAAAAGTCCGGCGGCCTGAAGCCAGCCCACGTTGCGCGGCCGTTGCGTCGAGAGAAGCGCTAACGCCGCGGGCTTGTTCGTGGGGCCTTCGTCGGAAGCGTGCATGAGACTTGAGTTCCGGTGAGCGAAGCGCCTGGGGAGACACCGCCGCGAGACTAAGTCGCCTTCAACAAATCTGTCAATTCACAGACTGGCCCGGCCTCGCGATCAACGCGAGCGAGCTGTTGAAGCGCGTAGGGTGGGTGTGCTCGCCCACCGTCCCCTTCAGTTCTCATGCAGCGAGGCAGAAATACGATCGTTCGAATGAAAGAGGACGATGGGCGAGTACACCCGCCCTACGCGGCTTCTAACACTCTGCTCTGGAATAGGTTGCACAAGGCGGCCTCTGGTGTCGCACGGAAATGTCTTGACAGCCGGCAAACTCCCACTAGGATTCCCGCCTTCGTCAGCGCCTAAGCCCCCGGCCACGGGGGCGCGGGGAACCCAACGTGGGGCCTGTGTCCCACGACGTCGGCACGATGGAGAGGCGAATACGCCTGGCTGGTATCGCTGTACCAGACGGCGTCCTCCCGCTGCCGGCAGGGGCTAATCGGTCCTTTCGACCGAGGGAGACTTTTACCTCCCAGCCCGTCAGCTAACCCCGTCGGCTTGTGAAAGGCTACAACGCTAGGGACGGCCTCATCGGGCCGTTTGATTTTCAGCGTTCTACCCCTTCGATCGCGCATAGCTCCCAACGACCAACCCCGGCTTAGCCGTG
>JAQGHH010000535.1 GCA_028288945.1 Phycisphaerales bacterium | reverse complement strand
GAAGTGCGGGTCGAGGCCGAGGGCCTGCCCGGCGACCTCACGTGCGGCACCACGACAATCCCCGCCGGGGAGAGCGTGGGCTCGCTGGTGGTCTCCGCGGGCAACGACGCCTCGGGGTGGTGCGGGCCTGTGCGGATCGTCGCCCGCGCGAAAGTGAATGACGCGGAAATCACCCGCGAGGCCCGCATCGGCGCGGTCGTCTGGCCGAGCAACCAGAACACGCAGGAGCCGGCGATCTCGAGGCTGGCGCAGGATTTCACCCTCGCCGTCAGCGGCGACGAGAAGGAGCCGCTCACGTTCGAGGTGGGCGACCGGTCGTACGAAGTGATGGCGGGGGGCAAGGTGCAGATCGCGGTGAAGGTCCGCCGGAACATGGAGATCAAGACGCCGCTGAAAGTGAAGCCCGGCGGCCTGTCCGCAATGAACAACGCCAAGGAAATGACCATCGCGCCCGAGGCGACGGAAGGATTGCTGGAGATCGACCTGTCACAGCAAAAACTTTCGCCCGGCATCTACACGTTTTTCCTGCAAACCCAGGCGCAGGTGAAGTACGAGCGGAAGGACCCTCCGGGCGCGGACAAGAAGGAAAAACCCAAGAAGAACGCGCGGGACGCGCAGGTGAACTTCTATTCGCCGCCGATCACGCTGAACGTGCTCGCGAAGGACAAACCAAAGGACAAGTAGTTTTGTACCCCCTCGATTTTTTCAAGCGCAGCGTGCCCGCCGTAGCGATCTGCATCGCGGTCGTGCTCTCCTCACACAAGGCGGCCGGAGCCGCGGACGGAGATCCCGCGAACAAATCCAAGACGATCCCCGTCGCGGACGTGCAGCGCTCGACCCCCGTCGATTTTGAAAAGGAAATTCTCCCCGCCCTGAGCACCAGTTGCCTTGCGTGCCATAACAAGACCAAGGCCAAGGCGAAGCTCGTCCTGGAGACGCCCGCCGACATCCGCAAGGGTGGCGAGAGCGGGCCAGCGGCCGTCGCCGGGAAGGGGGGCGAGAGCCTGCTGCTGAAGGCCGCGGCTCACGCGCCTGAAGTCGATTCGCCGATGCCCCCGCCGCACAATTCGGCCAACGCGCCCGACCTCACCTCCGCGCAGCTCGGGCTGATCCGTCTCTGGATAGACCAGGGCGCCAAGGGCGAAGTCCGCGGCAGCAGCGCGCCGGTCGCCTGGGTGACGCTCGCCCCGGACTTTCAGCCGATCTATGCGGTGGCCGTCTCCAGCGACGGGCAGTTCGCCGCCTGCGGGCGGGGCAATCGGATCGACGTGTACCATCTCCCGACCGGCCGACTCGCTGCTCATTTGACGGACCCGCAGCTGGGCTCATCCGCGCCGAACGGCGCTCACCGCGACATGGTGGAATCGCTCTCCTTCAGCCCGGACGGAATGCTGCTGGCGTCCGGGAGCTATCGCGAAATCAAGCTCTGGCGTCGTCCGACGCCGGTGAAGAAATACGATTTGGCCGGGCTAGGCGCGGCAACGCAATGTGCCGTGGTCAGCCCGGACGGAAAGCTCATCGCCGTCGGCGATACCGACGGAAAGATCCGTCTCTTCGACGCTTCCGCCGGCATGGCGGCGGGCGAACTGGCCGGCCATGAGGGCCCGGTCACCGGCCTGAATTTCTCCGGGGACGGCAGTCGCCTCGCTTCCTGTTCCGGCGACAAAACGGTGCGGGTGTGGGACGTGTCCGAGCGCAAGCCGTTCTGCAAGGCAGACGCGCCGTGCGAGCTGCGCGCCGTCACATGGGCGGCAGGGGCGAAGCAGATTGCCGCGGGCGGCACGGACGGGATCATCCGCCTCTGGAAGCTTCCGGATGCCGCCGACGGCGAGATGGCCGCGCCCAAGGAACTCAAAGGGCACGAAGGCGCCGTCAACGCGCTGGCCGCGTTCCCCGCGGCCGATACGCAACTCGTTTCAGGAGGTGAAGACGGGACCGTCCGCGTCTGGGCCATCGATTCCAAGCAGCCGGTCCGGCAGGCGAAGCACGGGGCGGCGGTGACTTCCGTCGCGATCCGCAAGGACGGGAAGCGATTCGCTTCGGCCGGTCTCGACAACTCCGTCAAGCTCTGGAACGCCGAGGACGCGAAGCAACTGGTCGAGATGAAGGGCGAGCCGGCCCTGCTCGAGCGTTCCCTCAAATCCGAGCGCGCGCTCGCCCTGGCGACCGCCGAAATCGCGTATTGCAAAACGCGAATCACCGAGGCGGAAAAAGACGCGAAGACACAGACCGATCGCCAGCAAAAAGCGAAGGACGCCCTCGCGGCAGTGATCAAAGAGATCGAGGCGAAGCAGAAGGCGCTCGATACCGCCAAAGCGGCGAAAGAAACCATCGAGACCGAAATTGCCGCGGCCAAAAAATCCGCCGAGCAAAACATCGCGCAAGCCGAGGAGGACCTCAAGTCGTTGAAGGATTCTGTGGACGCCGACCGCTCCGGTGAAACCGACAAGGCGCACAACGAGAAGGAAATCGCCAAAGCGACGGAAGCGGTAAAGAAAGCCAAAGATGCCTTGGCGGCCATGAAGCCCGACGAAAAGAGAAAGCCCGCCGATACGGAACTGGCCAAGGCGACCGAGGAATTGAAGAAGGCGACGGGCGCCAAGTCCGGGGCGGACCAGGAGGTCACTTCCGCCGGCCAGGCCGCGGTCGGCGCGGCCAGGTCCGTCGCCCGTGTGACGGGGGCATTGAAGGCGGCGGAGACCGACCGCGCACAACGCGAAGCCGATGTCGCCCCGGCGAAGAAGGCATTCGTCGACTCGCAGAAGCCGTTCCGCTCGGTGGCGTTTTCGCCCGACGGCCTGCTGCTCGCCGCGGCGGGTGACGACGGGATCATCCACACGTTTTCTTCCGACAAAGGTTTGCCTGGCGACGTGCTCGGCGACCGCAAATCACCGCTCCGCACGGTCGCGTTTATCAGCCCGACGTCGCTCGCTTCGATCAGCCAAACGGAGGCGGCCGGCGCCGGCTGGGACCTGTCCGCGCCGTGGAAATTGGAGCGGACGCTGGGCGGGCCGGACGGAACCTCTCCCATGGCCGATCGCGTGACGTCGCTCGACTTCAGCCCCGACGGCAGCATGCTCGCCAGCGGCGGAGGCGTCCCGTCCCGCGGCGGGGAGGTGCGGATCTGGGATCTCGCCACGGGCAAGCCGCAGCGCTCCTTCGACGACGTCAACATCGATACCGTCACCTGTCTGCGTTATAGCCCCAGCGGCAAACGGCTCGCGTGCGCGTCGGCCGACCGGTTCGTCCGCGTGATCGACCTCGCCAGCGGAAAGGTCGACCTCTCCCTCGAAGGCCATCAACACCACGTGCTCGGCGTCGCCTGGCGGCGCGACGGCCACACCATCGCCAGCGCCGGCGCGGACAACACCCTGCGATTCTGGAACGCCGACACCGGTGACCGGAAAAAGGTCGTGACGGGATTCGACAAGGAAGTGACGGGCGTCTATTTCGTCGGCGACAGCGACTTGGCGCTCGTAATTTCGGGCGACGGAAAGGTAAAGACCTATCACGACGCCGGCTCGGACGCCCGCTCATACCCCGGTGCCGCTGATTTCGTCTACGCCGCGGCCGTCACGCCGGACGGGGCCACCATCGTTGCAGGAGGACAGGACGGAATCCTCCGCGTCTGGGACGAAAACCCCAGCAAGTTCACCGCGACGTTCCCGCCCGAAGGGCGTTGAGT
>JAQGHH010000520.1 GCA_028288945.1 Phycisphaerales bacterium | reverse complement strand
CCGCACATGTCTTTGGGGAATCGATCTTGAGGAAAACCGAACCGCGCACGCCCGCTGCAACGCGTCGGAAGATTATAGAGGATGACGGCGCGAACGCGATGTGCGCGGCCGCATCCCGTGGCACGGGCGGCCCGCCCGTGTTTGTCTGCCGGTACTCCGCCGCATTGGTATTTGTGGGTTCGGCTCTGCCGAACGTTTCGCCGCGAATACCGGAATGTTCGGCACCGCCGAACCCACCTCCGGGAACAGCCAAACCTTTTCGCGCCAAGGGGCCAAGCAGCCAAGGATGCCAAGAAAACAGGATCGAATTGAATTTCTTTGCGGTCTTGGCGTCTTGGCCCCTTGGCGCGATTCCTTCTTCGCGTTTGTCTTCGCGCCATCGCGTCTTCGCGGTTATCCGCACCGCGGTTCTCCCCGATAAGGGGAAGAGGTCGCTGCGCTCTTGCTTTCTTCGACCGGAGTACCGATCGAACGTCGCGCAGTACCGCGACCACGGGCACGATGTCCGTGCCACTTCATGAGCGGGGCCGCCCATGCCACGGCACTTACCCGAACCGCGGCTTGCGGACTTCTTCCGCGCCGTCGTACCAGCGTCCGGGTTTGAGCGTGATCTTTCTAAGGCCGGCACTTTTGCATGCAAAAAGAAGCTGCTGCTGAAGCCCGGCCAGGAGCAGTTGCTTGAGCTCGTATAGGTGCGAGGCGCTGTCCACTAACACGGTGAGACTGCCGCGGTGCAGGGAGTCCAGCGCACAGTGGCCCAGGAGCGTTTCGGGCACGAGCTGCGCCCAGCACTCGGCGATCTTGCCGAGCTTGGTCTGGCGTTTCTCCACCGATTGTTTGAAGAACATAATCATCTCCGCGCCCAGGGCCGGCGTTTGGGGCGGGTTCACTTGCTTGAAATGCTGGAGCCGCGCCAGGGCTTGCGTGGAGCGGTGCGGGCGTCCGTGCGTCATCCATTTCTCCTTCAGCGCGGAACGACAAAATCCTTGAGCACGATGGCCGAGGCAGCCGCCAGCATGCCGGCGGCGATGGCCGCCCAAGCCGCGGGCCTCCGCGGCAGAAACTCGCGGACCGACCAGAACAGGGCCGGCAGCGCGGGAATCGTGAACCGCGGAAAATGCTGGAATCCCCAGTAGCTGCCGATGCACAGCACGAACAGCGTGTTGCCCGCCAGCCACGGCAGCGCCATCATGTCGCGCGGGTCAGCCTCGCTCCCCGATCGCAGGCATTTCACCGCGAGCCCGCCCACCGCCGCCAGTACGACCGCCACGTGCAGCCAAACGTAGCATCCCCGTGCGACGGAAATTTCCGGCCGCAGCGACTCGTGGATGAGCGACTTGAAGGGCCAGACGATCAACTCGCCATTGTAGGTGCTCTTGTCGGAGGCGTAGACCTTCACGCCGTGCATCGCGTCGCCCGACCACGCGTGCAACGCGGCGATGCCCGTCATCACGACCGCGCCCGAAATCGCCGCCGCCACGAGTGCGTTGCTGAACCGTCGCCCGAGTGTGTCGCGCCAAATCTGTCCGAGCACCGCGAAGCACGCCATCGGCCGCACGAGGCCCGCGAGGCCGAGCAGAAATCCCCCGGCCACGCCCCGCTTTCGTTCGGCCAGGATCAGCCCGGCCAGCGAGAGCGCCAGCATCGGCGCTTCGGTCATCGCCAGGCTCGAGTTCATGAAATACTGCGGGATGAGGCACGTCAGGGCCCATCCGATTCGCCGGTCGCGGAAAAGGATCGCGGCCAGCGCGGCCACCGCTCCGGCGCTCGCCCAGTCGAGACCGACAGCCGCGACGGTGAACGGAACGCGGCACAGGTGCAGCAGCGCGATCAAACCCGGATAGCCGGGAAACACCCGCCGGTCGTAATCCGTAAGCTGTGACGAATCGCCCAGCAGCGCGCTGGCGTAGTGAACGTAGCTCTTCCCGTCGTCCCGCAGCGCCCACTCGTCGAACGTCACGTGGAACCGCGACGCGACAAGCAGGAACAACACCGCCCGCAGCAGGACCGCCACGAGCACGATCGCCCAAAGCTCCCGCGCCGACGGCTCCACGTCGTCCGCAACGCGGTCGATGGAGGCGGCCGGCCGCAGCTCGAGCATCGGCTCCTGTGCCGCCATGGGTCCCCTATTGCAAATTCACCGGCATGATCACGTACAGGAAATTCGCGCCGCCCTTGAGGAGCCCGGGGCGGTTGGGCGCCGTCAGCTCCAGCGAGATCTCGTCGCTGTCCACCACGCGCAGGGCGTCGGTGAGGAACGTCGGGTTGAAGCCGATCTCCATGTCCGCGCCTTCAAACTTGCACGGGAAGTTGATCGTCGCCTCGCCCGATTCCGGGGAGCGGCTGGTGATCACGATCCCCTTCTTGTTGAACTGCAGCCGCACGCCTTTGCTCTCTTCGGTCGTGAGCAAGGCGGCCCGGCGAACCGCACTTAAAAAATCCGCCGTCGCCGCGGTCATCTTTTTATCCGTGTCCTTCGGGATCACGTCTTCGTAGGGAGGGAACTGCCCTTCCACCAAATTGCTCGTGAGCGTGGCGCTGGGCGTATGGAAGATGACCTGGTTCTCGCGGATCTGCACGGCCACGGCTTCCTCCGGGTCGTCGATCAGCTTATCGAGAAGCGTCAGCGCCTTGCTCGGAATGATCGCCTTTGCGCCCTCCTTGGGGAGCTTGTCGGAAATGAGATCGCCCTTCGCCTGCGCGAGCCGGCGGCCGTCCGTGCTGACGAGATCGATCTTCTTCCCCTTGGCGCTCAGCAGCACACCGTTGAACGCGTAGCGCGTGCTCTCCCGCGCCGCGGCAAACAGGGTCTGCCCGATGAGCTGCTTGAGCAGCCCGCCGGCGATCTCCAGGTCCGCCTCGCCCTCGAAATCCGGCACCGGCGGAAACTCGCTGGGCTTCTGTGTGAAAATCTTGAAATGCGAATCCTGCCCACGGATGTTGGCGCTGTCGCCGTTTACTTCGATGGCCAGCGTGTCGTCCACGCTCTCACGAACGATGTCGCGGAACTTGTCGGCCGGCAGCAGCGCCTCGCCCGGCTGCTCGATCTGCACCTGCGTGTCGGAGTAGCGGATGGCGACTTCCAGATCCGTCGCGGCGATCGTCAGCCGGTCGTCGGCCGCCGTGAGCTTTACACACTGGAGCACCGGTTTGGGCGTCCGTGCGGCGACGACATTCCCCGCCACGGTGAGAGCTTCGAGCAGTGCACCCCTATTGCAGATCACTTTCATGAGACGCCTTTCCGTGAATGGCTCCGCCCGGGTCCTCCCCGGGTGAAACAGCCCGCGTTTCGCGAGCGCCTTACTCTACCTCTAGCTGATGTAGTAAGAAAGTTTATAGAAAGTAGCAGTGGTAGGAAGGGATGGCGCAATGTGGATAAGTTCACATCCGCCTTGCGAAGTAGAGCCGGCATAAGATCTTAGGAGCGACATTATCGGACCGCCTGTGTGCATAACATGTTGGCTCTTCTGACGCATAACGGGCGAGGGCGAGCGGGCTCAGCGCCAGGAGGGCGACTCCGAGGTTCTTTGGTGTCGCGCTTCGTGCGTTGAGCAACCGCGTTCGCATCGCCATCGATCAAGTTTTCCACCGCATGTCCCGTGACAGATGTTGTGAAAAAATTAAGCGTCGTCTTCATCGCGCAAACGATGGCGTGAGGCCGGCGGAATGTTGCCGGCAGCGCGGCCCGCCCGAGTAATCCCCGTACGGAACAACAATCAAATGGATTTACTACCATAAAAATGTTCGTTTCGCTCAACCGCGGCCGCCTTTCGCCGCTAATTTTTGCAAAAGCAGTGAACGCAACTTTTTTTTCGATTTAATGCATTTTGGGTTTGCACGCCGCGGGACGTTCCTTATAGTCCCGCTCGTCTGCTTAAAAAAGCAGACTGTGGCTACGTAGTGGTTTTGCGGGTTTTGATTCCTCCGATGGCGTGGGGCACACGCCGCGTAGATCTCCAAACCGTTGCTGTAAAAATTCGGGCCGGTTTCGCCGGGCATGTTGTGCCGGCGGTGCTCGGTCCCGATACAGCAAAAACGCAAGCCACCACAAGCGGCGCCGAAACTCGAGGCGGTACGCCTGCTGTCCAGCAGGATTCTGTCGCCCCGACGGTTCCGCATAATGAGCATGTCGATCTGGGTTGACGGGACCGAACCTGTCCGCCGACCCACCAAGCGACGTTCCGCTCTGATACAGCCACCCGTTAATCGCGTTTCGTAAATCCCGGAGTTCCCGCCTCGAGCGGTGCTTCCACTACAAAGGAGTGGCGCATGCCCTTTTGTTCCCCTGTTGGGAAAGGCCTCGGTCTCTTCGTCGAGCCGATTGTTGTAATGGCCAGGAGCCGCAAGGCACGGATGCAAGTCGCGGTCGCCCGCGGCGCTGCTTCGGGCCGGCCCCCCACGGTGGAACCGCTGGAATGCCGCGAGCTGCTCTCCACAAGCTGGTTCGTCGCCCCAAACGGCGCGGACACCAACAAGGGAACCATCGCTTCCCCGTTCAAGACGATTCAACGCGCCGCCAACGTCGCCCTCGCCGGCGACCGCGTCGAGATCCGTGCGGGCGTCTACCACGAAACCGTCAGCCCCAAGCATTCGGGCACGACCTCCGCCCCGATCATCTTCGAAGGCTATAACGGCGAAAAAGTCACCGTCAGCGGCGCGGACCCCGTCACCAGCTGGACCCGCTACTCGGGCAACATCTACAGCGCTTCGATGCCCTTCGACATGGGCGCGGGCAACAACGAGGTCTTCGTCGACGGAAAGGCCATCAACGAGGCCCGTTTCCCCAACAACGGCTTCGACCCTTCCCATCCGGCCGTCGAAATCGTTCCGAAGGTAACCGTCAGCGGCTCCAGCGCGACGATCTACGACAGCAGGCTTTCGCAGCCGGCAAACTATTGGAACGGCGCGATCATCCACATCGCCCCCGGCCAGGCCTGGGTCGCGCAGAGCGGAACGGTCACCGCCTCGGGGCCCGGGTGGATCAGGTATTCGTTCTCGCCGATCGATAGCTATTCCATTCCCAAAGCAGGCAACGCCTACTACCTCACCGGCAAGTTCCAGGCGCTCGACGCCCCCGGCGAGTGGTACCACGACCCCAGCGGCAAGCTCTATGTGATGACGCCCGCCAGCGACAACCCGGCTTACCACGACGTCGAGGCCAAACACCGCCTCTACGCCTTCAACCTCGGCGGCATCGCGAACATCACGATCCAGAACCTCAACATCTTCGCCGCCACGATCTGGTCCGACCCCTCGTCGACCGGCACGCACATCAACCACATCACGGCCAGCTACATCAGCCAGATGGGCGTGATGTCCAACGGATGGTCCGCGCCGCTGAACACCGGCATCGTCGTCCGCGGCGCGCATAGCATCGTCGAGAACAGCAACATCGGTTTCAGCGCCGGCGACGGCATCATGGTCAGCGGCGCGGGCAGCATCATCCGCAACAACGTGGTGCACGACACCGACACCTTTGCCGGCGACATGGCCGCCATCCGCCTGATCGGGTCGGGCATTACGGTCACCCACAACACGGTCTACAACGCCGGCCGCTCAGGGATCAAGGCCTCCGTCGCCGGCAGCACGATCACATACAACGTCGTCCATGACGTGGGCCTGCAAACCACCGAGCCGGGCGGCATCTACACCGTCCAGACCAACGGCGGCGGCGCGACCATCGCCTACAACCAGATCTACAACATCCACACGGCCGGCTACGGCGGCACGGGCATCTTCCTCGACAACTACTCGAGCGGCTTTAAGGTCAACCACAACCAGGTCTGGAACGTTGACTACGCGATGAAGATGAACTTCACGTGCAACAACAACGTCGTCACCAACAACACCCTCAACGCCATCACCTACGCGCTGTTCACCAACCTCCAGGGCAACTGGAACGGCACGACGATCTCCAACAACATTTTCCTGAAGCCCGCCTTCTTCACCGCCGGCGCGCGGGTGACGAACAACTACTACACCTCGAGCAACACCGGCAGCGCCGGCGCGGGCGACTTCGCCGCGGGGGCATCGAGCGGCAGCATTCCCGTCACGCCTCCCCCACCCGTCCCCACCCCGACGCCGCCCCCGGTCCCGACCCCGACGGTCAGCGCCAAGACCCTGGTCCGCGCCGTCAATTACACCGGCAAGCTCGGCATGCAGGGCGATAACTTCACCGGCATGGGCTACGCCTACGACGGCAACTGGCTCAAATACCACCTGGACTTCGGCACGGGCGTGACGACCTTCAAGGCGACCGTAGCCGGGCTCTACGCTGGCGGCCGCATCGAGCTCCACATCGGCAGCCCCACCGGCAAGCTGGTCGGCACCCTGGCCGTCTCTCCCACCGGCGCCTGGAACAACTACAGGCAAGAGACCGCCAGCGTGGCGGGATTGACCGGCGTCCAGGATTTGTACCTCGTGTTCCGAGGCAGCACGCCGGGCGTGGCGAATATCAACACGCTGACATTTGCGTAGGCTCTTGCGGCTCCCTCTCCCTTTTAGGGAGAGGGCCGGGGTGAGGGTGGAGCGTCAGACGTCAACGCAAATAATTAGACGAGGGGTCGGGCGACCTTCGGAGCCGTGTCGGCCCGGTCGGAGCGAAGCTCCGTCCGACTCCCTCTCCCTCGTACTCGGGGAGAGGGTTGGGGTGAGGGGCCGAACGTCGAGTCGCGCGTTCATTGCAATTCACGCCTCCTTACGCTCGGCCCCTCACCCTGCCCTATCCCCCGACTACGAGGGAGAGGGAAAGTGGCTACCGCTTCCCGCTCGCAAACATCACATACGCCAGCGCCCCCAGCGCCAGCACCACTCCAAGGACCAGCGCCGCCGCCAGCGCAAATTGTTTGCGCTTTTCCCCCCTCTGCTCACGCTGCCATGCGTCGATCCGGCGGCGGTAGGCGGCGGCAAGTTCGGGCGGGATTTCCATCTCGTAGCCGACCACAGCGCGGTATTGCGCGCGGAGGGCGTCGCCGTCGGCGTCTGCTTCGATCGCCCCGGCAAGGTCCGCGCACGCGTTGCGGAAATGCCGCTCGCGCTGGCGGCGTTCGTCCTGCTCGTCGAGCCACCGGGCCAGCGGCATGATTTCCTGGCGCAACTCGGCGGGGACGGGCAGCTTCGCCTCCTTCACCGCCCGGCCCCACTCGGCGAAGACCTGCCGGCATTCGTCGTGCGACATCGCCGCGTACGCCGCGCGGACGCGCGGAACCAGCGCGCCGAGCACCG
Source organism: Phycisphaerales bacterium (assembly GCA_028288945.1). Taxonomy (GTDB): domain Bacteria; phylum Planctomycetota; class Phycisphaerae; order Tepidisphaerales; family Tepidisphaeraceae; genus RYN-428. The sequence continues at coordinate 754 of JAQGHH010000520.1, read as the reverse complement.
CGCTCAAGCGGGCTTCCCGCAAAGCGGCGGACGCGCGCGACAGCGCGTCGGTGAGATCCGGCGGAACCGGCGCGTGCCACGGCCCGGCGTTCACCTCCGCCAGCAGCTTCTCGACCCATTCGCCGTCGCCGCTCTTTAACGCCGCGGCGATTTCGGTGCGCAGCTCCGCGAACCGCGCCGCTTCGAGCATGGCGGCATCGCCCTTCCAGATCGGATTTCCCGGGTCGGCCGATGCGAGCTCCCGCAGCGCCGTCAGCCGGGCCGGCAGCGGCGCACGCGAAAGCGCCAAAAAGCGATGCCGCGCCAGAAGGTCGCGCAACGGCTCATGCTGCGCGGCCGCCAAGCCAAGGTCCCTGGCCGCTTGCGTGATCAGACGCACGGGCCGCGGCCACCCCATCGAATCGCAGGCGTGGTCCCAGGAGCCGACCTCGGGAAAGTCGAGGGTTGCAACAAAGTCGGCCAACCGCGGCCGACAGCCGGCGAATTGGAGCGCCTCCCCGCGAAGCCCCTCGCGCAGAAAATCCGCGCAGCGCAGCAGCCGGGCGTTGGCCTCGCGGCAGAGCGCCACGTAGTCGCCCGCCACGCCAGCCATGTCCGCCCCGCCGCCCGCGCCGGAGGCGAGGAAGGCTCGAATGCTTTCAACTGTTCGTGTCGCGTCGGACATAAGACTCAATTGCTAAATGATGCTTCTCCTGTTCCCTCTCCCTCGTACTCGGGGGAGAGGGTTAGGGTGAGGGGCGGAAGAGAAGTTCAA
>JAQGHH010000505.1 GCA_028288945.1 Phycisphaerales bacterium | reverse complement strand
GCGGCACTCAATCAGGTGCTGTCGCTCATCAAGGCGACGCTCGCCCAAGTGGACGACGCCTCGGGCATCAGCCCGGTGGTTCAGGTCCACAACGAGACGCGCACCCTCATCGTCAAGGGCACGTCCTCACAGCTTCGCGCGGTCGAAGACGCATTGTCGGCCCTGAACCCGAATCGAGATCGGACCGCGCACCACGGGTTATTCGACAGCGCGGATCCGCTGGCCGGGGGCAATGCGGCGCAGATGCAAAACTCCCAGACGGCAGAGCAGGCGGCGAACAACAACAATGAGGTCAGGCAGCTCAAAGATAAGCTGAATTCGGTCGAGGCCCGTTTGCGCAAAGTGCAGAACGCCGCGGCGGACCGCGAAGCTGAAATCGCGCGGTTGAAGGCGGCCCTGGGCGAGAAGCCCAAGGGCGCAACCCAGGGCGGCGCGAAGGAATAACCGGGCGTGGCCGACTGTGTCCACAGCCTGACGGCAGGCCTCGCCGCCGGCGACCCGCGGGCGGTGGAGGTCTTTTATCGCCGCTATTTCGATCGGCTCTATGCACAGGCCCGTCGCGCCTCGGGGCGCGACGAGGCCTTTTGTCTTGACGTGGTGCAGGAATCGGTGTTGAGGGTGTTGCGGTCGATCCGCCCGGCGAGCTCGGAAGCTCAGCTATGCGCGTGGTTGCGGCTGGTCGTGCAGACGACCGCGTACGACCTGCTCCGCTCGGAAACCCGCCGACAGCGCCGCGAGCTTTTGGCGGTGGGGTCGAAAGGCTACGAGGAGAGTCGGGCCGAGCCCGCGGACGCCGAACAACTTGAATGGCTGCGGTCGCAGATCGCCGCCCTCGATCCGGAGATCGCGCACATGATCGAAATGAGATTCACGGACCGCTGGACGCTGGCGCGGATCGCCCGACGGCTGGGGCTGTCGATCGGCACGGTGGACGGAAGGCTTCGGCGCGCACTGCGGCACCTGCGCGATCGGGCCAGAGAGGATCATTATGAATGAACCGTATCTTCCACTTTCGGACGAAGGCGAACGCCGGAAGGAAAAAATCTTGGAGATCGCGCGCCGCGAAGCAGGCCGTTTGCGGCATTGGCGAGGGGTCCGTCGTGTCGGCGTCGTCGCGATGGCGATGGGCCTCGCGGCCACGCTGGTCGTGCAATCGCGGCGCTGGCGCACTTCGCCCGAGATCGTCCAACACTCGCCCCGCCCGCAACACGAACCTACTCCGCCCACCGTCGGGCCCGTCGTCCTTCCGATCCGGCACCCGGTTGCGAGCGCACGCCGGCCCAAGGAAGTCGTCATCACTCGCGTGATGACCGATCCCGGCATCGCGCGAAAACTGGCGGTGAAGTCTGAGCCGACGGGGTGGAAGCAGATCAATGACGATCAGTTGCTCGCCGAACTGGCCGCGGCCCACAGGCCGGCGGGCCTGGCGTATGTCGATGGCCGGGAGATCGTGCTGTTTCGCATCGGCGATGGCGGCGCGGACACGCGCACTTACCGCCGGTGACGTCGAAACGCGATTATTTTGGACGTCGTTCAAACCAGCCGCACTTCGAGCGTCCCCGGTCGGGGCGCGCCGATGCGGTCGAGGGCGAGGCGGTGGGCCTCGTCGTAGTGCTTGGCGAGGTTGGACCAGTCGAAGAGCTCGCCCAAGCGCTCGACGCCGTTGCGCAGCTCGATGCGCTCGCGGCGGTTCAGGCGGACGAAATGCATGAGGTACTCAACCAGGTCGTCCACCGCGGCGTCGAAGCTCTTGGTCCGGCGGTTGAGCACCAGGATTCCCCGCTCCTCGTGGTTGGGGATGTGGCGCTGCGCGTACGCGCCGAAGCCACTGAGATCCGTCGTGACGGCGGGCAGGCCCAGCGCGATGCATTCCATGGGCGTGTAGCCCCAAGGCTCGTAGTAGCTGGGGAAAATGCCCATGTGACAGCCGCGGACGAACTGCTCGTAATCGAGGTTGATGACGGGGCTGGTGGCACTGACGAACTCGGGGTGGAAAACCACTTTTACGGGATCGTCGCCCGCGTTGAAGAGGTTGCGGTAGCGCAGGTGCTTGAGCACCGGGTCGCCCGCGTCGTCGGCGAGATCGTGGGTGACGATCAGCGGCTGGCGGTTGGTGCGCCAGGCGTGGGTCGCGCGCTTTAGGCGCACCTGCGCGTCGTCGGAAAGCAACTCGGCGAAAGTCGGGATTCTGCCGGTGGCGGCGGAATGGAAAAGCCGGCTGCCCATCTGGTGGCTGATCTCGTCGCACGTCCGCCGCAGGTCCTCGAACATCGACTGGTTCTGGAGCACGGACACGTTCACGTTCTTCACCTGCGCCCGCGTGATGACGAACGCGACGATCGTCGGCGGGTTCACCATTTCCTTCAGGCGCTGGTTGAGGCGGTAGAGCGCCTCAATGTACATGTCCATTCCCTTATTGCGATATTCATAGCGCCCGCTGGTGACCAGATAGAGCGTGTTGTCCAGGTCGAACGTGTAGCTGGGGAAGAAATGCCCCATCACGAATTCGTGGATCCGCTCCTTGTACTGCTGGTGCAAATACTGGAACTCGTGCGGGGCGGCGAAGCGCTGGATGTTCAGGCCGTTGGGCAATATCGCGTCAGGCTCGCGGCCCAGGAGCTTGGCGGCTTCGGTCGCCGTCACTTCGCTGACGGTCGTGAAGACCGTCGAAGCGTGGGCGGCCGCTTTTTCGATCGCGAATCGCGAATAGATCTGGTACTTGGCGGCCTCCGCCTCCGGGTTGAGGTAGGGAAGGTGGTCGTAGAAATGGGGGTTGTCCCCCGCGATGTAGCGGCCCAGCAGCGTCGCGTGGGTGGTGAAGATCGTCGCCATGGGAAGCTTCTGATGGGCGATCCGCGGCACCGCAATCCCGCCCATCCACTCATGGAAGTGCGCGAGGATCGGCCTATCTTTCACGATGCCCGTGAAAACGCGGAAGAATTCCGCGACCGCGAATCCGAAGGCGACGACTTCGTTGACCTCGCCGTCGGAGGCGTCGATCGCGATGCCGTGGTCCTGCCACATCAGGTACTTGTCGAAGTCGAGGCTCCCGAAGCGGCCGCGGTAATCGATGAGGATCACGCGCGGCCGGCCGGCGATGAGCCAGCGGCCGAAGTAGCAGGTGATGCCGGCGTCCTTCAGCTTTTGCAGCGTCTCGCGGATCGACCCGTAGGTGGGCTGCTCCTCAAACTCGACCGCGGCGGTGTTGGGGTTGTACGGGCCGATCAGGCAGTAGCGGTCGCCCCACTTCTCGAGCATCGTCGCAGCCTTGGAACGCAGCACGGTGTAGATGCCGCCGAGCTGCCAACAGACCTCCCACGCGATCTCAAAGAGCAACGGCGGCTGCGGAGCGGGCGCGGGTTCGGGAGCAGGCGCCGGCTCGGCGGGGGATGGCGTGATATCAGCAGGGCCGATTTCCGGAGGAGGATCGGCGCGGACCGGCGTAAGGTCCGCCCGCTTGGGCGGCTCCGTCGATTCGCGGCTCCGCGCTACGGAGTCCTTGTGACCGTTATGCCCGCGCCTCTCTGTTGTGTTCCTGCCTCGCCTCGCCATGCAAGCCATTATGCCGACCCGCGCGCCGCGATGCCAATGATTGGCGCGGACGAAACGGGCGCGAATTCGTAGCCGGCTACAATCGCCTTCCGACGTCCGATATTCGCCTGGGTCTCGGTAAACGGAATGAGGTGACTGTGAGGCGGGCATCACGCGTGCGAGCATATGTACGCGGGCGGGTCACTGCACGGGAACGATTCCATCGAAGCTTCGTCGATGAAATCCACGGGAGTCTGCATCGGGTGAGGCAAGTCATCGCCGGGGACGTTCTGCGGCGAGTGAGCCGGGGCCGGTTGGGCGTCGAGGGGTTCGCACTGAATGCTGTGCGGCTCGAGGACTGTCGGGTCCATTGGCAATTTTTCGTACGGGTTGATTTCTTGCATGGCGTTGGCCTCCCTGCAAGCGGTATCCGCCTGAGGCTGGCAACACGCCACCCCAGTAAACACCTTTAGCAGCAATGCCAAGGCCGGGAAATGAGAAAAACGCCGAAAAAGATTACGGACGACACATTCGCCTAAAGGCCGACCGTATTGAACCCGGCATCGACGTAAATGTTCTCGCCCGTCACGCCACTGGAGAGATCGCTGAGCAGATAGACCGCGGTCTTTCCGACCTCGTCGGCGTTGATGTTGCGGTGGAGCGGGGCTTTCTTTTCCATGTGGGCAAACATCTCGTCCAGTTCCCCCACCGCCGAGGCGGCCAGCGTCTTGATCGGTCCGGCGGAGATCGTATTCACGCGGACCTTCTTACGGCCCAGGTCGTACGCGAGATAGCGGGCGGAAGATTCAAGCGCCGCCTTTGCCACGCCCATGATGTTGTAACCCGGCACCACGCGCTCGCTGCCCAGATACGTGAGTCCGACGATCGACCCGCCTTCGGGCATCATGGGCAGCGCCGCCCGGGCCAGCGCGATCAGGCTGTACGCGCTGATGTCCAGCGCCTGCCGAAACACTTCGCGCGGGGTCGAGGTGAACACGCCCTCGTCGGTCTTGAGATAGTTGTAATCCGCGAACGCCAGGCTGTGCACGAGGAAGTCGATCGTCCCGAACTTCTCCTTAGCCGCGGCAAAGAACGCCGCGATCGATTCATCGCTGCCCACGTCGCACGGGTGCATCCACGCGCCGCCGAACCCGTGCTCCTCCATCGCCTTCCCCGCCCGGCGTTGGGATTTCTCGAGGTTCCCCATCGGCAGAAACCCGATGCCGACGCTCGCCCCCTGCTTCACGGCATGGTCGCCGATATACGCGGCGATGCTGCGGTCGTTGGCGATGTTGAGAATAAGACCCTTCTTGCCTTCGAGTAAACCCATCGATATCTCCTTCAAGGAAGCCGGGCGTAGCTTAGTGGCCGCCGGACGGGAGGACAAGGCGAGTGGAAAGATCCACGAAGGACACGAAGGGGGCACGAATGAACACGAACCGGAAAAATCAGAATTCCGAATCCCCGAGCATGTAGGGTGGGCGTACTCGCCCACCGGTTGAACGCACACGCGGTGGGGAGTACGCCCACCCTACGGGCTATTCTGCAAGCAGCCGGAGATTCATCTTGTCCTTCGGGACAAAAACAAAGGAATCGCGACCTTCGAAGTCAGATCTCGCCGAGAGATAAAAGTGGACCTTTTCTCCGGGTTTCAGCGTGGTGAGATCGACACCGTTAATTTGAGGTTGGGAAGGCGCCGAGAGGTGATAAATATAGTAATGGTGGGCCTTGATCCAAACCGCCATTTCGTGAAGTGCCTTTGCTTCGGAGGTCGCGTCGCTCGCTTCGAGAACGGCGGCTTTGTATTGCGCGTATTCCGCCATCCACTCTCTGCCATGTCCCACTGAGAGCTCGTTGCATCCGCAAGAAAGAGTCATCAGGAGCACGAACGCAGCGATACTTCGGGCATTCATACGCCGATCGTACCACGCTTGCGGTTACCTTGCGCTTGCCAAGAGGCGGGTGATGTGGCGCTGGTCCTCTGTCCTATTTTGCCTTCACCCGATCCAGCGCGAGATGGGCGATGTCGAACGCCGCCCTTGGGCGGGCGAGCTTGCAGGCGTTGGCTTTTATTGTGGCCAGGCGCTTGGGGTCTTCCAGGAGTTGGGTGAGCTTGAAGGGCATCGTGCCGACGTTATTGATCTTGATGGCCGCGCCGTGCTCCAGCAGGAAGTCGCTGTTGCGGCTCTCCTGGCCGGGGATGGGGTTGACGATGGCCATCGCCGCGCCGCGGGCAAGGACTTCGGAAGTGGTCAGGCCGCCGGGCTTGGAGAGGACGATATCCGCCATGGCCATCAGCTCGTCGATCTGCTCGGTGAAGCCGAGGACCTTGGTGCGGTGACGCTTGGGCGGGTCAATTTTCTCAAGCTGCTCTCGAGCGGAGACGTTGCGGCCGGCGACGACGACTACTTCAAGCGGGACTTCGATGGAGAGTACGCCGCGGTAAAGCTGCTCGATCGGGCCGACGCCAAAGCCGCCCGCCAGTTGCAGAAGGATCGGGCGGTCGCCGACAAGGTCGTGGGCCTTGAGGCAGGCCCTGCGGTCCTTCGTCTCGCTGAATACCGGGTGGATGGGAATGCCGGTGACGCTCACGTGTTCGGGGGGCACCTTCCAGTGCCGGAGGTACGCGGCCCCTTCTTCGGTGGCGGTGGTGTAATGGTCGCAGGGTTCGTTGACCCACAGGCGGTGGGTTTCGAAATCGGTCGTGACCGTGATCTGCGGCTGATGCACTTTCCCGTCCCGCCGCAGGCTGGCAATCAGCTCGGCGGGAAGGAAATGGGTATTCACCACGACGTCCCACGAGTGGTCCTGAATGAGATCGATGAACCTGGCGAGATTGAGTTTTTCAAGGGCGAGACGGAATCGGTCGCCTTTGGATCGCGCGCGGGCCGGCTTGTCCATCAGATCATAGAGAAAACCCAGGACATGGGGCGCCTTGTTGACGAGATCGAGATAAGCCTCGCCGTAGACCTTGCGAAACGCGGTGTTGGTGAGGGACAGCACATCGACATTGCGCACCTCGGCGTCCGGCGCGGTCTGGCGCAGCGCCAACTCGACCGCCTGAGCCGCGCGCATGTGACCCGCGCCCACCGAAGCCGAAAGAACCAGTACTCGAGCCGGCATTGTGCACCCTGTTGAAAGTTGCTGCCAGCAGAGAGCAGCAGCGGGCGGTTGTCAAGTTGGCGTCCTGGTGTTCATTTGTTCCTCCGTGGAAGTGCCAACCCAAAGCCTACGGCCGCCCGGGGTTTGAGGCCGGGCGGCCGCGGGGATAATAGCGTAGTCACTCCAGGGCTGCTGTGCCCCGCGTCTCAGTCCGTATCAAGCCTGCCGGCGACGGCGGGCCAGCAGGCCCAGCGCCCCGATGCCGGCCAGGGCCAGCGACCCGGGCTCGGGGACGGCGGAGGAGTGGGCCGCGGAGAACGCCGCGACCTCCGCGCGCTGCGTGCTGGTCAGGGAGCCGGCCCCGAAGTGGGTGGAGAGGGCGACGAAGTCGGCGAAGTCGATGGTCGGGTCGCCCAGGAAGTTGC
>JAQGHH010000500.1 GCA_028288945.1 Phycisphaerales bacterium | reverse complement strand
TCGTGTTATCGGGCGTATTTGCCCTGCTGGCGGCAGGTGTACCGGGCTGATGACGGCACGGCCTAAGGTGTTTTTGCGATTTGTTTCAACTCGACGTAGGCGCAAAGCGTCGTATACTGTGACGGGCTCGCTGAAAAGGAGTGGCTGATTGGGAGAGCCGCGCGAGACTCCGATTTTTTGGCGTAGTAAACGTGTCGCGTCTTTTGTTGTTGGTGCTTTTCGTTGTCTGGATGGCTGGCCCCCCGGGGCCGCAGCCCGGGGTGGCCGTCTGGCCTAATTTGGTGCTTTTTCTTGGGTTTTACGCATTGCTGGTCCTATTGCTGGGGCTCTGGAGCCGGGTTTTGGCCCGGCGGGTGGCCGCCAGCAACTTCCACAAGAGCCTCCGTCGATTCAATAATGTCATGCTCATCGCCCGGTTGATGGTGCCGATATGGTTCACCATTGGCGTATATGTGCTGGGCTGGGGCGCGGTGATCGCCACAGGATTGGGCCCCGCACTCTACCGGACATGTGTCGGCGTACTGCTGGGGACGGTGCCCGCTTTCATGACATGGATGGGACTCTGGTGGTCGCAGTACCCCGCCGACCGAGCGCTAAAAGAGCAGAACCTGCTGAGCGACCTGGACAACGACCTGCCCCTGTATCAGCCGCCCCCCTTCCGCAGTTATTTCTCCGCCAACCTGCGCGTGCAGGTGCTTTTTACGATCGTGCCCGTGCTGCTGATCGTGCTCGGCCGCGACGCGCTGATGAAAGTCGCCCACTTCTCGATGGGCCCAGCGCGCTTCGACGAAAGGGCGGAGATCGTCGAGATGGCCGCCTCGATCATCGCGGCAGGCACTGTCTTCCTGTTTGTACCGGCCTTGCTTCGCCGGGTGCTCAGCACCGAGCCACTGTCCAACGGCCCGCTGCGCGACCGGCTCGTGGCGATGTGCCGCCAGGCCGGCATCCGCTACCGCGAAATCCTGCTCTGGAAGACGCACAACAACGTTGGCAACGCCGCAGTGATGGGCGTGCTGCCCCAGTGCCGGTACGTGCTGCTTTCGGACGTGCTACTGGAGCGGATGAGCGACGAGGAAGTTGAAGCCGTGTTCGCGCACGAACTGGGCCACGTGGTCCATCGCCACATGATCTGGTACGCGATTTTCTTCGTCGTCGGGCTGCTTGCGATGGGCGTCGGCGGCACCGCCGTCGCGGGGCTCGTCCCGGGCATCCACGCGCAAGGCACCGGCCCGGTCCTGGCGACGCTGCTCGGCGGGCTGGCGTTCCTCCTGGTGACGTTCGGCGCGCTCAGCCGACGTTGCGAGCGGCAGGCCGACGTCTATGCGGCACGCACTATGGAAATGCTGAAAGGCCAGCAACCGAATTCAAACGACATCCTGCTCGTCCCCAGACAACTTGCGACCGTCGGCGCCGGGCCGCTCGTGCCCGAGAGTGATGCAAGCGAATGGCATGTCGGCCGCTACGGCGCATGGCTGTTCGCCGCGGCATTGCGGCGCGTGGCGGCCATCAACAACATTCCCATCTCCCCCCGCCAGCATTGCGAGCCCGGGCTCCGTAGCCGTATCGCGTGGTGGGTGGAAAACGCCGTCGAATTCACTAACAACTGGCTGCACGGCAGCATCGCCGGCCGCATGCAATACCTCCAGGACCTGAGCGCCGACCCCCGCCTGACAAGCCATTTCGACCGGAGCATGTTCTGGTTGAACTGCGGGTTGTTGTTCGCGCTGTTCACGTCGGTGGCCTTTGCGGTGATTTTTCACGTATTGCCGTGAAGAGCGGGGATTGGATCCAAGCGACGGCAACTAATTCCTTTCGGTGATCTTCGTCGCAATTCCAAAATGGCGGCGGCGGCGCGGCATGGCGGATTCGCCCTCTGCAGCCAACCTTTGTCGGGGCAACACTGCCTATCGGCAACACTCATGCGGCACCGCCAAACCCGCAGACGATTGCCCGCCTCCCGCCATATAATCGCCTGAAACATTCGCCAATCCAGGAGCCACTGATGCCCTTTTCCCCGATCCCGGAGATTCTCGACGAGCTCAAACGCGGCAAGCCGATCGTCCTCGTCGACGATGAAGACCGCGAGAACGAAGGAGACGTCGTCTACGCGGCGGAGACCGTTACGCCGCAGGCGGTCAACTTCATGCTCACTTATGCGCGCGGGCTGGTTTGCCTGGCGATGACCGCCGAGCGGTGCGACAAGCTTCACCTCCACAGCCAGGTCGAGCATAACACGGCGCAGCTTGGGACGGCGTTCACTGTCACGGTGGACGCGCATCCCAAGTTCGGCGTTTCCACCGGCATCAGCGTCAAGGACCAGGCGAAGACGATTGAAGTGGCGATCGCGGATGATGCTCAGCCGCAGGATCTTTTGCGGCCGGGGCACGTGCACCCGCTGCGGGCCCGCGAGGGCGGCGTGCTGGTCCGCGCGGGGCAGACGGAAGGGAGCGTCGATCTGGCGCGCCTTGCCGGGCTCAAGCCGGCGGCGGTCATCTGCGAGATCATGAGGCCCGACGGCGAAATGGCCCGGCGGCCGGAGCTCGAGGAATTCTGCGCCAAGCATGGCCTGAAGATGTGCACTATCGCGGAACTGATCAGCTACCGCCTGAAGCGCGAACAGTTCGTCAAGCGGATCGAGAGCATCACGCTGCCGACGGACTGGGGGAACTTCCGATTGCACGCGTATCAGAGCTGCGTGGACACTCAGCCTCACTTGGCGCTGTGCAAGGGCGGCATTGGAGAAGTCGGGCCCGACGGCGCGGTCATCGAGCAGGCCGACCCTGTGCTCGTCCGCGTCCACAGCGAATGCCTCACCGGCGACGTCTTCGGCTCGGGCAAGTGCGACTGCGGTTGGCAGCTCGCCACCGCCATGCAGACCATCGAACGCGAAGGCAAAGGCGTCCTCCTCTACCTCCGCCAGGAAGGCCGCGGCATCGG
>JAQGHH010000464.1 GCA_028288945.1 Phycisphaerales bacterium | reverse complement strand
TGGCCGGCCGCGGCACCGACATCAAGCTCGCCAAGGGCGTGGCCGACCTCGGCGGGCTGCACGTGATCTCAACCGAGCCGCACGGCAGCTTCCGCGTGGACCGCCAGCTCTTCGGCCGCGCCGCCCGGCAGGGCGACCCGGGCTCCGCGCAGCTCTTCGCCAGCGCCGAGGACGACTTGTTCCTCCGCCACGCCGGCAAGCTCCGCAAGGTCTGGCGCACCTACGGGGCCGACCGCCTCATCAACACCGCCCAGGCCCGCGCCGAGCGCCTGGCGCGCTTCAACCGCAAGCAGGTCCTCAAGAGCGACGACTGGATGGACCAATCCTTGCCGTTTTAGTGGTGTCTAGTACATTCGCCCGGCTATGTGTTTTCGGGCTGTTTTCACCTACCATTACGGGTCACGACCGACAACCTGGGCAGGAAGGGCGCGGGCATAAGGGCTTTTGTCCGCGGCAACGAACTGAACGATTGAACGTTCACACCGGCAATATGCGGGATTGATCCATCCACCGCCGGTCCAGGGTGGCGCCATGCGTTTGTATCTGCGGGCGATTTCCTATTTCCGGGCCGACTGGCCGCTCATATTGATGTGGCTGTTGCTCATCGGCCTGTCCACCGGCATCGGCCTGCTGGCGGCCTGGCCGATGGCCATCCTCATCGACTCCGTCCTGGGCGGGGCTGCGGGCACCGACTTCCTGCACCGAATGTTCCTGTCGCTGCTGCCCGCGGGGCAGGTGGGCCGGATCGCGGGACTGGCCGTCATCGGCCTGGCCCTGAAGGTCACGCAGGAATTGGCGAACACCGGGCAGACGATCGCCAGCAATCACCTCAACTATAACGGGCTCGTGCGCGTGCGCTGCGACCTGTACCGCAAGCTCCAGGCGATGTGTCTCACCTACCATCGGAGCCAGCCGCAGGGCGACGCCATCTACCGTTTGAGCATCGACACCTTCGGCTGCCAGACCATTCTCGGCGTGCTGGTCAACACCCTCGTCGCCGGCGGCACGCTCCTGGCAATCACCCTCGTCCTCGCGTCGCGAAGCCCGTCGCTCACGCTCCTGGCGTTTTCGATCGCGCCGGTCCTCGCGGCGGCCAACGTCATCTTCGGCCGCCGATTCCGCGAACGCTCGCTGGAGTGCCGCGCCCGTGAATCGCAGTTCACCACCGCCGTGCAGCAGTCGATGGCCTGCGTCGGGCTCGTCCAGTCCTGCGGCCAGGAGGCACAGGAGTTCACGCGGTTCCACGGGACCGTGCTCGAAACCGTCAAGGCGTGGTGGCGGCTCAACTGGCAGCAGATGGCCTACAACCTCATCGTCGGCGCGTGCTTCGCCATCGGCGGCGCGCTGATCTTCGGCTACGGCGGATACCTCGTCTACCGCGACCAGCACCTCCACCCCGTGCCCGGCGGCATGACCGTCGGCGACCTCGTCGTCTTCACCTCCTACCTCGGAATGCTCTGGGGCCCGCTGTGCAGCATCACGGGCTTCTTCTACAACGTGCAGAACGGCGTCGTCGGCGCGAAGCGCGTGTTTGAAGTGCTCGACCGCGACCCGTCCATCGCCGACAAGCCCGGCGCGCTGCCGCTCCCCCGCATGCCCCGGCGGCTCGATCTCGACCGCGTCACCTTCTCCTACGGCAGCGGCAAACCCGTGCTGCGCGACGTCCGCGTGCGCATCGAGCCCGGCGAGATGGTGGCGTTCGTGGGCTCCAGCGGGGTCGGAAAAAGCACGCTGCTCAACCTGCTGCCGCGGTTCTACGACCCCACGGGCGGCGCGATCCGGCTCGACGGCATCGACGCCCGCGACGTGAAGGTCGCCGACCTGCGCAAACACGTGGCCCTGGTGCTTCAGGAAAACGTGATCCTCCCGACGACCGTCGCCGAGAACATCGCCTACGGCCGGCCGGGGGCAACGCTCGAGGAAGTGCGCCGCGCCGCAGATCTCGCGGGCGCTGCCGAGTTTATCGAGCACCTTCCACTGGGGTACGACTCCCCCGCGGCCGAAGGCGGGCAGAACTTTTCCGGCGGGCAGCGCCAGCGCATCGCCATCGCACGCGCCCTGCTCACGCAGGCCCCGTTCATCGTCCTCGACGAACCCACCAGCTCGCTCGACCCGCTGCACGAACGCCACATCACCGACACCCTGAAAAAGTTGAAGGGCCTGCGCACGATCATCCTCGTCAGCCACCGCTTGAGCACGGTCGTACACTGTGACCGGATTTACGTGATGGACGGCGGCGCGGTCGTGGAGTCGGGAACCCATTTCGAATTGCTCGCCCGCGGCGGCCTCTACGCCTCCATGGCCAGCCAGCAGCACCTCGACGTCCCCGCGCCGGCCCACGCCGCTTAGTCCGGCGGGGAAAACCCGAGCGACATTCCGGCAGCGTCGTGCCCGCCCGCCATCGGTTGCGAGGCTTTCCATCATCCCTGCGGCTTCATCTTTTTCGGTGAGCGGCCTTTGCTTTTCCCTGTCGCCGGGCCGGGTTCACCCTCGCGCGGGCGGCTCCATCGCAGGCGTCCCTTCAATTTCCCGAAGAAATGAAGCCCCGAGCGCGAGGCGCTGATACCGCGCCGCCACGAGACTAGCGACTCTGGCCGAGCCCGCATCCGATCTGGCATTGGCTTTGTGGTCGGCCAAGGCATCGTTCGCGAGGCGCTGCCATGGGCAAAAGAATACTCATCACCGGCGGCGCAGGATTCATCGGATCACACCTGGCCGACGAACTACTCACCCACGGCTACCGCGTCCGCGCGCTGGACAACCTTTCGCCCCAGGTCCACGGCCCCGACGCGCGGCGGCCCGGCTATTTAAACCCGGAGGTGGAACTGATCGTCGGCGACGTGCGCGACCGCGAAACCGTGCGCCGCGCGCTGGCGGGCGTGGACGCCGTCTACCATTTCGCCGCCGCTGTCGGCGTGGGGCAGAGCATGTACGAGGTCGTGAACTACACGAGCCTCAATAACGTCGGCGCCGCCGTGCTGCTCGAAGCCTTGATCGAGCGCCCCGTCGAGCGGCTCATCGTCGCCAGCAGCATGAGCATCTACGGCGAAGGCCTGTACCAATCGCCCGGCGGCGAGATCTCCGCGGGCCTTGAGCGCACGGTCGAACAGCTCCGCGGCCGCGAGTGGGAAATCCGCAACCGTCGCGCGGAGGTTCTGACGCCCCTCCCCACGCCCGAGACCAAGCGGCCCGTCCTCGCCAGCGTGTACGCGCTGAGCAAATTCGATCAGGAAAAATTGTGTCTCATGATCGGCCGGGCCTACGGCATCCCGGCCGTCGCGCTGCGCTTCTTCAACGTGTACGGGCCGCGGCAGGCGCTGAGCAACCCGTACACGGGCGTGCTGGCGATCTTCGCCAGCCGGCTGATGAACGGCCGGCCGCCCGTCGTGTTCGAGGACGGGCTCCAGCAGCGCGACTTCGTGAGCGTCCACGACATCGCAACCGCCTGCCGCCTGGCGCTGCAAGCGCCCGGCGCAGCCGGGCGCGCGATTAACGTGGGCGGCGGGCGCGCCTACACGATCCTCGACATCGCCCGCCGGGCTGCCAGGGCGCTCGGCAAGCAATGGGTCGAGCCGGAAGTCAGCGGCCAATACCGCATGGGCGACATCCGCCACTGCTTCGCCGACATCCGCCTGGCCCGCCGGCTGCTCGATTACCAGCCGCAGGTCGCCCTGGAAAACGGGCTCGAAGAATTGGTCCAATGGCTGGAAGGACAGGAGGCCGACGACCACCTCGCGCAGGCGCGATCCGAGCTGGATCGTCGCGGACTCGCGATATGAAAGGCATGATAAGTGAGGAGTGAAACGGGACGGGAAGGGCGGCCCATCACGTTTCACTCATCACTTATCACGGAACCCAAGGATCTGTTCTCATGAAGACCCGGAGGAAAGAGAATCAATCGCCTTTTGACAACGGGCCCAAATCCGGCGCGGGGATCGATTCGGTTCGGGACGTGAGTTGGCCGCACACGAACGCCCACGTCGCCGGCAGCGACAAGCCGGTGCTCATCACCGGCGGCTGCGGGTTCATCGGAATCAACCTCGCCCACCGGATCATGTCGGGCGGCCAAAGCGTGCTGCTGTACGACAACCTCTCCCGCCCGGGAGCTGAAAAGAATCTCCGCTGGCTCAGGCAACAGCACGGGGACCTTGTGCGCATCGAGGTGGCGGACGTCCGCGACCCGCACGCGCTGCGCAATGCCGTTGACCGCGCCAGTTGCATCTTCCATTTCGCGGCGCAAGTCGCGGTGACGACAAGCCTCGTCGACGCCATCCACGATTTCAACGTCAACGCGGGCGGAACGCTTAATTTGCTGGAAGCGATCCGCGCCCAGGACGACCCGCCGCCGCTGGTGTTCACCAGCACCAATAAAGTCTACGGCGGCCTGCCCGACGTGCGCCTGCGCGTGGCCAATAACCGCTACGAGCCGGAGGACGACACGCTCCGCGCCGGCGGCATCGGCGAAGACCGGCCGCTCGATTTCCACAGCCCCTACGGCTGCTCCAAAGGCACCGCGGACCAGTACGTCCTCGACTACGCGCGTACCTTCGGCCTGCCCACGGCCGTCTTCCGCATGAGCTGCATTTACGGTCCGCATCAATTCGGCAACGAGGACCAGGGATGGGTCGCCCACTTCCTCATCCGCGCCCTCAAGCGCGAGCCGATCACGCTCTACGGCGACGGCATGCAGGTGCGCGACATCCTCTTCATCGACGACCTCGTGGACGCGTTCCTTCTAGCCCAAGCCAACATGAACAACCGGCAGGTGTGCGGCCGCGCCTTCAACGTGGGAGGCTCGCCGGCCAACACGATCAGCCTCCTGGATTTGCTGCGGATGATCAAAGCGCTGCACGGGGAGCGTCCGGACGTGCGCGCCGGCGCATGGCGGCCGGGCGACCAGCGTTACTACGTCTCCAATGTCGCGAAACTCTCCGCCGCCGTCGGTTGGGCGCCCAAAGTGTCGGTGCGGGAAGGCGTCGGGCGGCTGTACGAGTGGCTGCGCGATTACGCACTCCGGCCGCGCAGGCGGGCCATGTCCGTCGATGCCGCCCGAAATTCCTGGTCCGAGGTGGCGCACGAACGGGTCAGCCGGCCCGCCCGCGGCGTGCGCCAGGAGGCTTCATGACACAAACCACAATGCCTCCCAGAATGACCGCGCCCCATCCGAAGACGATGCGCGCCGCGGTACTCGCGTCGCCGGGAACATTCGACGTGGACGAAGTCGCGGTTCCGGTGCCCGCGGCCGGGGAAGTCCGCGTCCGGATCGAAGGGTGCGGCGTATGCGCGTCGAACATCCCGCCCTTCGAAGGCCGCGAATGGTTCCGCTATCCGATGAAGGCGGGACAGCTCGGGCATGAAGCGTGGGGCGTGATCGACGCGGTAGGCGCTGACGTCACCCGATTCAAACGGGGCGACCGTGTCGCATTCCTCTCCGAGTGCGCTTACGCGGAATGCGACGTCGCGGAGCAAAGCAAAGTCGTCGCGCTGCCCGAATCCCTGGCCGATCGGCCCTTCCCCGGCGAACCGCTCGGATGCGCGATCAATATTTTCCGCCGCAGCAATGTGCGGGCGGGGCAGACGGTCGCCATCGTCGGCGTCGGATTCCTGGGCGCGCTGCTGACCCAGCTCGCGGCGCGGGCCGGCGCGCGAGTGATTGCGATCGCCCGCCGACCGTACGCGCAGGAGGTCGCGATCAGATCGGGCGCGGCAATGGTCATCGAGATGGACGAACACGCGCAAATCATCGATCAGGTGCGCGATCTCACCGGCGGGCAATTCTGCGATGTCGTGATCGAATGCGTGGGGAAGCAGTGGCCGCTGGATCTGGCGGGCGAGTTGACCGGCGAGCGCGGTCGGATGGTCGTCGCCGGGTATCACCAGGACGGCCCGCGCACGTGCAACATGCAGATGTGGAACTGGCGGGGGATCGACGTGATCAACGCCCACGAGCGGGACGTGCGGACCTACATCGACGGAATACAGGCGGCGGTGGAAGCCGTCTCCGCCGGCACGCTCGACCCCTGGCCGCTCTACACACACGTGTTCCCGCTTGGGGGGCTAGCTGAGGCGCTGACGATGACCCGCGACCGGCCCGACGGCTTTATGAAGGCGCTGATCAGGATGTGAGGAGGGGCATGATGTGAGGACAACGCGATGAAGCTCCTCATGACCGCAGACACGCTCGGCGGTGTTTGGACTTACGCCGTCGAACTGGCCGCGGCGTTGCAGCCGCACGGCGTACAGGTGGGCCTCGCCACCATGGGCGCGGCGTTGTCCGACGGGCAACGCGCCCGGATCGCGACGCTCGAGAACGTGACGCTCTTTGAGAGCCGTCACAAGCTGGAATGGATGCCCGATGCGTGGGAGGACGTGCGTGACGCCGGGCGATGGTTGCTGGAGTTGCAAGAGCAATTCCGGCCAACGGTCGTGCACCTTAACGGCTACGCGCACGGGGCGTTGGCATGGAACGCGCCGGTGCTCGTGGTCGGCCACTCGTGCGTGCTGTCGTGGTGGGAGGCGGTGAAGGGTGAGCCCGCGCCGCCGGAGTGGGACCACTATCGCAGGGAGGTACGCGACGGACTGCGTGCCGCCAATCAGGTCGTAGCGCCGTCGGCGGCGATGCTCGCGGCGTTGCAGCGGCATTACGGTCCGCTGCCCCGTTCCCGCGTGATCCACAACGCGCGGGGCGCCGCGCTGTTTCGCCCGGCGCGGAAGGAAGGATTGATTTTTTCGGCGGGAAGATTGTGGGATGAGGCGAAGAACGTGGCGGCGCTGGGGCGGGTGGCGTCACAACTCGCCTGGCCGGTGTACGTGGCGGGCGACGACGCATCGCCCGATGGCCGTGGGTGGCTCCCGGCCGGCGTACGTCCGCTGGGGCGGCTCGAGCCGCCGGCACTTGCCGGCTGGCTCGGGCGCGCCCCCCTCTTCGCGCTACCGGCGCGGTACGAGCCGTTCGGACTGTCGCCCCTCGAAGCGGCCTTGTCAGGATGCGCGCTGGTCCTGGGCGACATCCCCAGCCTGCGCGAGGTATGGGGCGACGCCGCAATCTTCGTCGCGCCCGATGACGACGACGCGCTAAGAAGGGGATTGAATTACCTCGCCCGCGACCCCGCCGCCCGGCACGAAATGGCGACCCGCGCCGCCGCCCGGGCCAGGCGCTATGCGCCGGAACTCATGGCGTCGTCGTACCGGGCAGTTTATGGCGGGTTGATCGATCAGGCAGAACCTTGTTGTGACACGGGCGTCCCGCCCGTGCAGGCGATGCGGTCATTTTGAGAGTTTGTGTCCAGAGAACTATTCGACTCCGCACGCACCCTGCATGGGCGGGACGCCCGTGTCACGATCGGCATTTGGAGCGATGTAGGGTGGGCGTACTCGCCCACCGTTGCCCGGATTGAAATGCGCTGGGACACCACCGCACGCGGGCGGTGGGCGAGTACGCCCACCCTACCTGGAGTCGGAAGGGATCTGTCAATGCGGATCGTGATGTTCTATCACTCGCTCCTGTCCGACTGGAACCACGGCAACGCCCACTTCCTCCGCGGCGTCGCCAATGAGCTTGTGCATCGCGGGCACGACGTCCGAGTGTACGAGCCGCTGAATGCGTGGAGCCTGCAAAATCTGGTCGCCGAGCACGGCGCGGGGCCGATCGATGATTTCCGCCGGGCTTACCCGAACCTCGACAGCACCCGGTACGACCCTGCGACGATCGATCTCGATCACACGCTCGAAGACGCCGACCTGGTGCTCGTGCATGAATGGAATGATCCGGTCCTCGTCCACCGCGTCGGCCGGCACCGCGCGAGCGGCGGCCGCTGCCGGCTGCTTTTCCACGACACGCACCACCGCGCATTCACCCAACCTTCGGAGATGGCGCGGTACGACCTTGAGCACTACGACGGCGTGCTCGCATTCGGCAAGGTGCTCGCCGACCTGTACCTGAAACATCAATGGACGCGCCGCGCCTGGACCTGGCACGAAGCCGCCGACACGCGCCTCTTTCGCCCGATCACTGGCCAACCCTGTGAAGGCGACCTGGTCTGGGTCGGGAACTGGGGCGACGGCGAGCGCACCGCCGAGCTGCGCGAATTCCTGCTCGAGCCCGTGCGTGCGCTGAAGCTGAAAACGCGCGTACACGGCGTCCGCTACCCCGATCACGCCACGGCAGCCCTTGCGGACGCCGGCATCGAATACGCGGGATGGCTGCCCAATTTCCGCGCGCCGCAGGTGTTCAGCCGGTTCAAGGCGACGGTCCACATCCCCCGCGGCCCGTACGTGCGGGCATTGCCGGGGATTCCCACGATCCGCGTTTTCGAGGCGCTCGCCTGCGGCATCCCACTGGTCTGCGCGCCGTGGGAGGATGTCGAGAATCTCTTCGATCCGGGGCGCGACTATGTCGTCGTGCCCGATGGGGAGGAAATGGAGCGGCGGCTGCGGCAGCTCATCAACGAGCCTGAAGCGGCGCGCCAGTTTGCAGTCAGCGGATTGAACAAGATCCGGTCGCGGCATACGTGCGCCCATCGAGTAGACGAATTGCTCGAAATCCTGAATGAAATCCGCGCCGACGCTGTGAGTTCACGGCGAAGCGCGCATCCCATTCCCTCTCCCTCGTACGCTCGGTTGAGCTTGTCGAAGTCGCGGGGGAGAGGGTGAGGGGCGGAACGCGCTCGCTTCGCAACATGTAGGGTGGGCGTACTCGCCCACCGATTGAACGCACGACGGTGGGCGAGTACGCCCACCCTACGTGCTGGTCTCACATTCGATGAAATGGAGTTCAGCCCATGCCCAACCCCCTCAACATCGCGTTCTTCGGCTCCAGTCTTGTCTCCGCGTTTTGGAACGGGGCGGCGACGTACTATCGCGGGATCATCCGCGCCCTGGCTGATCGTGGCCACCGGGTGACGTTCTACGAATCCGACGCCTTCGGCCGCCAAAAGCACCGCGACATTCCCGACCCCGAGTGGGCCCAGGTCGTCGTCTATTCTGCTTCAAACACGGACGGAGTTCTGCGGTGTTTGCAGGCCGCGGCTCGGGCGGACTTGATCGTCAAGGCGAGCGGGAACGGCGTGTTCGACGGGATGTTGGAAGCCGCGGTGGCGGACTTGAAGCGGCCGGGCAATTTGGTGGCGTTCTGGGACGTCGATGCGCCCGCGACGCTTGATCGTCTGCATGCCGACCCGGCCGATCCGTTTCTGTCGCTCGTACCGCATTACGACCTGATCCTCACCTACGGCGGAGGGCAGCCCGTCGTCTCCGCATACCGGGCGCTTGGGGCGCGGGAGTGCGTGCCGATTTACAACGGGCTGGACCCGGCGACGCATCATGCCGTCGAGCCCGATTCACGGTTCGCCGGGGACCTTGGGTTTCTCGGCAACCGATTGCCGGATCGCGAAGCGCGGGTTGAGGAATTCTTTCTCGCGGCGGCGACGGCGCGGCCCGAGCAGCGGTTCGTCCTGGGCGGCAGCGGATGGGACGACAAGCCGCTGCCGCCGAATGTGAAGTACGTCGGCCACGTTTACACCCGCGACCACAACGCGTTCAACTGCACGCCGATTACGGTGTTGAACATCAACCGCCCGAGCATGGCGCGTTACGGCTTCTCGCCGGCCACGCGCGTCTTCGAGGCGGCGGGCGCCGGGGCGTGCGTCATCACCGACGATTTCGCGGGGATCGAAATGTTCTTCGAGCCGGGCAGGGAAATCCTGGTCGCCCATGACGGCGGCGAAGTCGCCGGGGAGTTGCAATCGTTGACTCTCCCGCGGGCGCATCAAATCGGGCGGGCCGCCTGGGAGCGGGCAACGGCCGAGCACACCTACGCCCACCGCGCCGTGCGGCTGGAGCAAGTGCTCGGCCTGGCGCGTCCCGGCCCCGCGCAGGGTGCGCGGGGACGCGCTATCCCCGCGGAGGTCGCGACGACAACGCAAGCATGAACAACGTCACTCTTCAACTCGATCCCACGGAGCGCACGCCGATGCGGATCGTCATCATCGGCCTGACGATCACCTCGTCATGGGGGAATGGCCACGCCACCACCTACCGCGGGCTGGTCCGCGGCCTCGTCGCACGCGGGCACGACGTGCTGTTCCTTGAGCACGACAAGCCGTGGTACGCGAGTCATCGCGATCTTCCGCGCCCGCCTTACGGCCGCACGGAACTGTATGAGAGTGTCGCGGATTTGACGGAGCGTTTTGCGGCGGACGTGCGCCAAGCCGACGTGGTGATTGTCGGCTCATACGTGCCGGAGGGCGTAGCCGTCGGCGCTTGGGTGACGCGGGTCGCGAAAGGCGTGACGGCGTTCTACGACATCGATACGCCCGTGACTCTCGCCAAGCTGCGGCTGGGGGATTGCGATTACCTTTCGCCCCGGCTCATCGCCAAATACCGCCTGTACCTGTCGTTCACCGGCGGCCCGGTCTTGCGCCTGCTGGAAACGGAGTATGGAAGCCCGCGCGCGTTGCCGTTGTATTGCGGCGTCGATCCGGAGGTTTACCGGCCCGCCGCCGCCTCGGATTTTGAATGGGACCTGGGCTACCTGGGGACGTACAGCGACGACCGCCAGCCGCCGCTGGACCGGCTGATGCTGGAGCCGGCGCGTAACCTTGCCGCCGCCCGCATGGTCGTCGCCGGCCCGGGTTATCCGCAAGCGATCGCGTGGCCGGCGAACGTCGCGAGGATTCAGCACCTGCCGCCCTCGGAGCACCGCGCGTTTTACAACCGCCAGCGTTTCACGCTGAACATCACCCGCGCCGACATGGTCGCCGCGGGGTACAGCCCCAGCGTGCGGCTGTTCGAGGCCGCGGCGTGCGGCACGCCGATCATCAGCGACTGGTGGGAAGGGCTCGACACGTTCTTCGTTCCGGGCGAGGAAATCCTCATCTCCCACGGCCCGGAGGACACGGTCCGGTACTTGCGCGAACTGAGCGAGAAGGACCGCTCGCAGATCGGCCGCCGGGCGCGGGCGAAGGCGCTTTCGGACCATACCGCCTCCCGTCGGGCTGCGGAACTGGAAGGGTATCTCCTGGAGGCAGGAAGATCGCCGGGACGAAGCGGGATAAGGAAAGCGCCGGCCCGTCATGCGACTTCAACGAGCCGGTGACGTTCGTAGTCGCCGGCAGGATGTGGACGGCAATCCTCAGCGGTGGGCCATGCCCGGCAGAAATTCATGAGCGGAATCAATCCCCAGCCGCCGCCGCCGCCGCCCGAATCGGAGATGTCGAGCGTCGTACACCGCAACATTCGCACGCTGGTGGCGCTGCGTCAGCGCGAAGAGCAGAAGCGCACGATTTCCGACCGCATAGCCGTCTCGGTCACCCGGTTCGCCGGGAGCATGTGGTGCGTGTACTTCCACGCGCTGTGGTTCGGCGGGTGGCTGGCGTGGAACAGCGGGCTCGTCCCCGGCGTTAAGCCCTTCGACCCGTTCCCGTTCAGCATGCTCGCGATGATCGCGGCGGTGGAAGCCATTTTCCTCTCGACGTTTATCCTGATCAGCCAGAACCGCATCCAACGGCAGGCCGACCGCCGGGCGGAGTTGGATCTGCAGATCAGCCTCCTGACCGAGCACGAGTTAACCCGCGCGGTCACGCTGCTCG
>JAQGHH010000447.1 GCA_028288945.1 Phycisphaerales bacterium | reverse complement strand
CGGCCAGCCCGCCCGCTACTGGCCGGAAATCTGGCCGCCGATAAGCGACCAGGACCTCTCCTACCACATCAATTTCCAGGCCCTCGCCTGGAGCGAGCGGATCAGCGCGTTTCTAATTTCGTTCTGGATCTATCTGGTCCTGGGCCTGCTGGCGGCGTTCGTCATCAGCTTCTACTTCTCAGCCAACACGCTGATCTACTACCTCATGCGGCGTGAAGTGGATGCCACGGAGCTTGACGACGTGTACGTCGAAGAAACCGAAGAAGACTTCGGCGAACCCGTCCCCGCCGTCACAGTCACCGGCGGCGTCGCCACGGTGAGCGGGACGACATCGGCCCCGGAATCCGGTCCTACTTCGACTCCCTCTCCCTCCTAGGGAGAGGGTTGGGGTGAGTTCTTGCTCCCTCTCCCTTTTAGGGAGAGGGCTGGGGTGAGGGTGAAGCGCAAGAAATCCAAGAGCGTGTTTCACGAAACACGCCTTTGTGAAATGCGTCTTTGCGAAACACGCAATCGCCAACTCTGAACGGTTTACCCTCACCCTGCCCTCTCCCTAGGAGGGAGAGGGGATGTTATTTCACGCCGGTCACTTTGCGAATGTATTCCACTTCCTTCGCATCAAACGGCGTCCCGTCCTGCCGGAAGATGTCGTGGAACCACACCTGCGGCTCTGCCTCCGCGGGCTTCTGCCAGGTGTCCCAGGCGTAGATCGTGTTCGTCTTGCCTGCGACGAATCCCCAGTTGTAAGCGGCGACCTTCTGCTCCTTGAGATACCTGAGGATCGGGTCGAACGTACTGCCGCGTGGGCGGGCCATGTACTCGGTGCACAACACCGGCCGGCCATACCGCCGCAGGTGCTCGATGCACGGCTTGATCCCCTCGAGGTTGTCGTAGCTGTGGAAGCTGATCACGTCCGACTCCCCCAATTGCGCCCGCTCCATCGGGGACAGCTTCGCTTCGTCTCCCCAGTTCCCGAGCCACACGCCGCTGGTCACCGGCTGCGAGGCCCCCGCTTCCCTCATCCACGCAAAAACTTTCACCATCAGCTTGCGCGCGATCTCCGGCTTATCCGGCGGCTCCTGGCCGCCATAGCTGTTTCGATTCGTGTTGTCCGGCTCGTTGATCGTCTCCCAGAACACCACCCGCTTGTCGTCCTTGAACCGCGACACCACGCCGACGACATACGGCTTAAGCTTCGCATCCCACACCTCCGGGGATTGGGTCAAAATATCCACGCCGGGGCTCTGCACCCACCTGCTGTTATGAATCCCCTTCCGCGGCTCCCGCTGCTTGCCGAGCTGCGGATGCGGGTCCCAAACGCTGTCAAACAGCACAAAATCCACCCGGATGTGATGCCTGTCCGCCACCTCCAGAAACTGATCCATCCGCTTAAGGAACCCTTCACTGTCCTGCGCCCAAAGCAGATCGTGCAAAAACACCCGCACGCTGTTGAACCCAAGCCCCTGCGCCCATCCCAGCTCCCGATCGATCGTCTTCAGATCAAAGGTGTCCGCCTGCCACATCTCCAACTGATTGGCCGCGTTGCTCGGCGAAAAGTTACACCCCACCAGCCACGGCTCACTCTTCCCCCAAGCCTGCGCCTGCTCCGGTGTCCATTTCTCCCGCGCCTCCGCAACGGTTGCCACGAAAGTGACACTCAGCACGATGCATAAAACGCAACGGTTCATGCGCAACTCCGTCAAAAAAGCCAAGGAATCAAACAGACATGCCCCTCAACGCACCCAATCCTGAACTGTCCATGTGACACGCTTGCTCATTGTCGCACGGCTTCCTGATGCAATCCAGTAACACCCGTTGGCCGGTAGTCGTAAAGTTTTTTGGCGTCTGCGACGACGCAGCTACTTGAATGAGAGTTGCGAGCTCGACGCCGCGGCGGAGTAAGCGACCTTGGTACTGGTGAACTGGGCGGCGTCGGCGCCGAGGATCGACAATGGGCGCGGGGCGAGCAGGCCAAGTGCGTCGGGGATGTCGCAGACGCGCAATACGTTGAGCAGCTGCGGGGCGGTGTTGTTCAGGTTGTGCGTTGCCGGCGGGGTGGTCAGCGTGACGCCTGCGATCTGGCCGTCGAGGACCGCGGCGTACGCCGCGATGATGCCGGCCGCGCCGCTGCCGGCGACGTGGATGGGCAGCTTGGTGCGGTCTTTGCCGTATCGCGTGCCGGCAGGCAGGTACCGCGCGGCGGCGATGACATCCCACACGCGGCCGGCATCGACGGTGCGGCCGAGCAAGGCGTGTGAGCGCTCGACGTAGTTCGGCGGGTTCTTCCTCGTCCATCGGGTGGCGCCGATGCCGCGCGGCTCGCAGAAGACGACGGCCTGATCCGCAGCCGCTACTTTCGCCACCCAATCGGGGCTTGTGCCCGCTTCATTCTCGTTCAGCACGATCAGCAGCAGGCTCTTGACGCCGCCCGCAGGTTTGCCGGCTGCGAAGCGCAGGCGGAACTCGATTTCTTCCTCCGATTGCAGTTGTTCCGTGGTCGCGTCCACGTCGCGCAGCTTCTTTGCGGCCGGAATGTCGGTTGGGAAGTAGGAAAAACTGAGTCGCCGCAACTGGGCCAATAGAGGTTTCTTCCAAGCGTCGAAGCGACCGGCCTCCGGGGCGGCGACGCTGGCCAGCGGCACGAAGCGTTCGTCGATGGTCGTGTTGATCTGGTCCTGCGGGAGGTCGGCATCCGTGGGAAACACCCGGAGCTTTTCGGGCGGGATCGGGTAAGCGCCCGGGCTATTGCCCTCGCTGACCAAGTCGATTTCGCTGTCGGCGACCTCGCGGGCGTCGCCCTTCAGATGGGAGTTGATGAAGCGGAACGCCGCCTGTCGGATGTCCCTGCGGTAGGCATGGCCGCCGACGCTGACCAAAGGAGCCACGCGGTCGCCTGCGCCGTAAAGGCTGTAGAGGCGCTCGAGCCGGTTGATAACCCGCTCGTTGGCGTCCATGGGGAAGATGTCGTCCTTATCGCTGTTGGCAAAGAGGAGAGGGCGCGGGGCGATGAGGCCGGCGATTCGCGTCCAGGGCCACTGGAACGTGTTGTAGAGGAACATGCAGTCGCAATGCCCGTTGATGACTCGGTTGGAGACATAGGATTCCAGATCGGCCATGCCGCTGACGGGAACGGCGACCTTCACGCGGTCGTCGGCGGCAGTCACCCAGTACGTCGCCGCGCCGCCGCCGCTGATGCCGGTGACGGCGATGCGCTCGGGATCGACGTCAGGCCGGCTCACGAGGTAGTCGATGCCGCGCACGCCGTTCCAGGCCTCGACACCGGCGGGCGTATAGCCGCGGGACTGCCACCACCAGTGATTCAGGTTGTAAGTGCCATGGTGAAAGGCGGCGATTTCACCCAGTTCGAGCGTGTCGACGATCAGGCAGACGTATCCGTGCCTAGCGAACCAGATGCCGTGGGACTCGTACGCGACCTTGTTGCCGTTGCGCCCGCGGTTGGAGTGGCCGCAGACGTAGAGCACGGCGGGCAGCTTCTGTCCCGGGGTTACCGCCGCCGGGCGATAGAGATCGCCGGTCACGTAGAGCCGGGGACGGCTCTGGTAGTGGAGCATGTCGACGACATAGCCGTCGCCCTGGAGGGTTCCGGTGATCGTGGCGCTCAGGGGCGTTTTTTCCGGGCGCGGCGAGAGCCCCAGCATGTAGAAGTACTCCTCGACATACTGGGGGCGCTTCGCCTCCCAAGTCTGGCGCGAGGCGATGTCATCGGCAAAGCCGGCGGAGAGCTTCGCCGTTTCGTGCTGGAGGTATCTCTGAATCATCTCGTCGCCCGGCGACCTCTGGTCTGGCAGTCCGAGCGACTGGGCGACTACGGAGGGATTCCAGACAGTTGCACAACTGAGCAGCGACACAGCGGAAATGAACGAGCGGAGGTGCATTGTCTTCATGACTCTCCAGGTGTTCTACAGCCGATTCGGCACGCGTACTCTGAAACGATCTCCCCGATTCATTTCCGAAGCGTCGCGAGCGACACCTCCGTGCCGCCTCGCTCCTTGCTCAACTGGGCCGCGGTCATGAATTCGAATATTTCGAGGGTTTCCGCCGCTTCCACCGGCGGGCGGCCGGTCTGGAAGAATTTGGCAATGGCCTGCACGAGGCCGTCGTAATCGTCGGGGCCTGTGGACGACGTCGTGCCGGTCGCGCCCCAGACTCGGATCATGGGCGGTTTCTCACCCCTGAGCGGTCCGTAGTAGACGCCCACGCGCCCGTCCTTCCATTTGCCCGTGGTGACATCGGCCGCGGCATCGATCTTCCGGGAGACGCTGACGCACCCGGGGCCCATCACCGCGTACAGCGCCTCGACGCCGTGGATGCCATAGAAGTAAAGGTCGGGGTGATGCGCCAGCACGTTGAACGGAGAACTGGCCTGAACTTTGTTGACTTTCCCGACGCCGGGTTTCTCCCGCAGCCGCGGGATGTCCGGGTGGAACCGGTACGAGGAAGCACTGAAAAACGGCGCGCCCGTCTCCGCCGACAGGCGCGCAATCGCGCGGGCGTCGTCCAGGCTGGCGGCCAGCGGCTTGTCAATAAATACGCGCTTACCGGCCTTGAGAACGGGAGTGGCCTGAGCGAGATGCGGCCGGCCGTCCACGCTCTCCAGCAAGACCACATCCACCTTCTGCAACAGTTCATCGATGCTCCCGACGATTTCGACTCCGTATTTGTCGTGAATCGTGGTGGCGAATCCATCGACGCGATCGGCGCTGGTGGGCAAATCGGGGCTGCCTGCTTTGAACGCGGCCACCACCTTGATTCTCCATTCCGGGTGCGCGCGAAACGTGGCCGTGAAGGCCGGGACGTGCGAGGTGTCGGTCCCTATGATGCCCGCTTTAAGATCTTTGGTCGCCCACTGGGGCGGCTCTGCCGCGAGCGCCGCCGAGGCAAGGTTCAAAGCTAAGACCAGGGCGCAGATCTTCACGGTGGACTCCTTTCAGAACAAACCCCGACGTCGCCAAGCCAATGGTTCGTGGGGCTTAAATCTCGTTCTCCGCCGGCACCACAAATGGCTTGCGGTACTCCCGTGTCAGCATGGCGTTGGCCGCCGGATTGTCGATGAACCGTTCCTTCTCGGAATCGATCCCGATCCACGGGCCCAGCACCAGAGGCGTCTTCTCGATATCCACCGCGTTGTCGGCCAGGTGCCGACGGATCTCCCGGAAGGTCTCCACGACGTTCTCGTTCACCTTGAGGGCATCCAGGGCCTGCTGGATCTCGCTGGCGGAGGCCGGCTTGCCCAGGCGCTGTGAGATGTTGGCGACGTGGACGACTGCGGTGGAGGTATGACCCTCGTTGATCTCGGCGTTCTGCTCCTCCCGTTTGCGGCTCTTCACTGCCTCAATGAAGTTGCCGAAGTGGTCGACATCCGGCCCTGTCAGCTTTTCGACCAGCTTGCCGTCGGGATCGTAGACCGAATTGCCGGCCAGGTATCCCTCGCTGCCGACGATCAGCATCTCGCCGCGCGGGGGTGCGT
>JAQGHH010000490.1 GCA_028288945.1 Phycisphaerales bacterium | reverse complement strand
CGAATCAGCATGGGTTGTCTCCAGGGAGCGGCATTATCCGCGCCCGAATGCGGAATGGAAAATCCTGGAAGCGTCAAATCGGGGGGAATGCGGTTCGAATGGCAGCATGCCGATAAAAGCGGGACCGGGGCGGCACAAAAGTTCCGTCTGGGTATTTCCGGCAATCTGAGCCCACGCGCCCTTTCCGTCATTTCCGGACCAATCAAATCACGTATGCAGAAACGTATTAAGCCGGTCATCCCGTTGTCCGATGAGTGGGTTGCAACTGGACTTCGCCCGCACCGATATGCCTCTCGGCAGGGTGCGGCGGGGACAGGCCGGGGCGGCCTTTGAGGCCGTCCGCGGGGCGCGGGTCGCGCCTGCACTCGTGCTTCCTCGGCCGTTCGGCCGGGAAAGGCCCGCAAGGCCTGTCGGCTGACGGCGGCACGAGGTCCCGATGGTCGCCTCACTTGAAGGAGAAACCCATGAAGGCGATGAAGAACCTGTTGGCGAAGTTGGTCAAGGACGAGCAGGGTGGCGAAGTGCTCGAGTACGCCTTGATCGTCGGTCTGATCGTTGTTGCCGCCATCGCGGCCATCACCAGCGTCGGGACCAAGGTCCTGGCCCGCTGGACCTCGCTGAACGCGTCGATGTAATCGGGCCCTGCAGGCAGCCAGGGCCTCGAGGTTTGACCTCTCGGGGAAACCGTTCTGGTGCCAAAAGGTCTGACCATCAACACCTCGAGGCCCGGAGCCGGCGAAAGGGCCGGCCCGGGCCTGGATGGTTTAAAGGTCGCGCGGGTTATGCGGGCTGCGGCCCGGAGGTAGGACCGTGAAATCTCTTTTTAAAAGCCTACTTCAACTCCCGCGAGACGAACGCGGCGGCGAAGTCATCGAGTATGCGCTGATATTGGGCCTTATCGTGATCGCCGCCGTCGCCACGATCACCGCGTTCGGCACGAAAGTCCTCGCGCGGTGGACGAGCGTCAACGATAGTTTGTAGCCCGCGACAGCTTCCAGCCCGCGCTACGCGGAGGACGATCCATGAGCAAGCTCGCCATTCTCCACCTTTTGCCGCTCTTCGTCATGCTCGCCATTGCGGTCGTCACGGACATTCGCACGCGGCGCATCCGCAA
Organism: Phycisphaerales bacterium; assembly: GCA_028288945.1. Taxonomy (GTDB): domain Bacteria; phylum Planctomycetota; class Phycisphaerae; order Tepidisphaerales; family Tepidisphaeraceae; genus RYN-428. Next base: position 2,151 of record JAQGHH010000490.1, on the reverse strand, counting down.
CTGGCTCACGTTCTCGCTGGCCCTGACTGGGCTCGCGCAGAGCTTTACGTTCATGCATACCGTGACGCCCGCCGCCTCCTTTTTGGGCCTCGCCGCGGGCTTTTGCCTGACGTTCGTCCTGTTCGCCATGGGGGGTTTGGGAGGCGGAGATGTGAAGCTTCTCGCCGGCGTCGGCGCATGGCTTGGACCGCTTCCTGTCCTGGCCGTCTTCTGCCTGGAAGCCGTGATTGGGATGGTCATTGTCCTGATCCAGGCGGCAATGCAGGGGCGGCTCACCCAACTGCTGCATAATAGCGCGCTGGTTGCTGTGAATCTCACGCATGTGAATGAACTGGGAGTGGCTCACGTGTCGGCGACCGGCAAGTCCTGCCGGAGCGTCGACCGCCCGCTCCCGTATGCGGTCCCAGTATTCCTGGGCGTGGCGGCGCTGGTTGCGGCGTCGTGGCTGAGGCACGGGACGGGCGGCTGAATTGGACCGGGGAGAAACGAAATATGAAACGCACCAGTATCAGCACCCGAGGTTTCCGCCGCGGCTTCCGCCGGGGCGGTTCGCTTATTGAGACGGCGATCTGCCTGGGGATTCTGCTCAACCTCACTTTCGGCGCGGTGGAGTTCGGGTACTACTTCTACGTCAAGAACATGCTCGACGGCGCGGCGCGTGAAGGGTGCCGGGCCGGCATCCCGCCAAGCGCCGGCAGCAACACGGTCGTGACGTCCGCCGTGACCGGAGCCCTTACGGCCTGCAATTTTCCCAACGGGAGCATTACGACCTCGGTGACCGACACTTCGGGCAACGCGATCGACGTGAGCACCGTTGCCGTGGGGACGCAGATCCAGGTGAAGGTGACGGCCACGTGGAGCGTCGTCGGGGCGGGCTTCCGGCCGCTGAATTTAATCGGGGGCACCAAGACCGTGACGGGCCTGTGCGTGATGCGAAAAGAAGGCTGATCGACCAAGGAAGTGCCATGCGTAACAATCGTCGCGGGGTTGCAATCGTCTACGTCATCGTCGCATTAACCGCGTTCGCGGGGTTTGTGTCATTGGCGGTGGATCTGGGGCGGGTGCAGTTGGTCAAGACACAGTTGCAGCGGGTGGCCGATTCCGCGGCGCGGTACTCCGCCCAGGGCGCGGAAGCGGGAAACGCCGTCGCCTGGGCGAAGGCCAACGCCCAGGAGCAAACGGTCAACGGGGCCGCTTACTCGATGTCGAACTCGGACGCCGTGATCGGCAGGTGGGCAAACTCGACTTTCACGGCGGGCGCAACTCCGACCAACGCGGTGAAGGTGACGACCGGATGCACCACCGCCCGCGGCACCGCCGTGCCTTTGATGTTTGGAGTGATGATAGGTAGGTCGACGTGCGACGTGAACGCGACGGCGGTCGCCATCTTCGCCAACAACCCCAACGGGGGGTTCATCGGGCTGTCGAACATCACCGTCAAGAACAATACGTTCATCGGCAGCTATAACTCTTCCATGACGCACAACCCGACGCACGCCGGCGCCGGCGCCAAGGGGGCCGTCGGCTCCAACGGGGCAATCACTTCGGGAAACAACGACACGATCCAGGGCAACGCCCTCCTCGGCCCCGGCGGCAGCATCAGCGGTTTTGCCATCAGCGGGACCACCATGACACAGGTGGGCGGCATTCAAGCCCCGGCAATGCCGGCCTATAGCGCCGGGACCAATCCCGGCTCAATCCCGCAGAGTTACACCGTCAGCAGCAACACTACGCTCACGCACGGCTCATACTGGTTCACGTCGCTCACGGTGAATGGGACACTTACATTCGACGGGCCGACGATTCTGTACGTGGACGGGCCGGTGGACCTGACAGGGGATCTTCTCGCGTACAACAGCGTCCCGTCGAACCTCACCATCTACCAATACGGGACGACCACGTTCGGCAGCACCGCCGGCAGCGCCAACAACACCAACATCATCGCCGACGTTATCGCGCCCAACAGCGCCTTCACCGAGAAGAACAACCTCTATTACTACGGCCGCGGTTTCTTCAAATCGATCGACACCAAGAACAACGCCGACTTCTATTACGACGAGGCGTTTGGGGCGGCCATCGGGGGCAAGACCATCACCACGGTGAAATAAGGCTGCGTGGCGCGCGGGGCGGATTGTCGACACTCACCGCGAG
>JAQGHH010000359.1 GCA_028288945.1 Phycisphaerales bacterium | reverse complement strand
CATTTAGACAAGAGTTGAGAGTGGCCGCTCATCCGCGCCAGGCGTTGGTGACGACGCCGTTCTTCAGCTCTATAAACGCGTGGTGGCTGGTCTCCTTCACGTCGTGGCCGCCAAAAAGCAGGAAGACCGCCCCGCTGCTCTCCCGCCTTTCGGAGTAGACGTAGTCCCACAGTTCGCTCCCGTCTTCCACCGTCGTACTTTTCGTCGGCTGCCCGAGCGTCGCGCGCACAAATCCCGCCGACTTTCCGGGCTTCACTTGGGCGAACGTGGAGTCGGCAACGTAATTGCCGCTTTGACGCTGCTGGGAATCACCCGTCACCAGACACCCGGCCGCGAACACCGGAAGTGACAGCAGTGACCCAAGCACGAGCGCAGAAGGACGCCGAGAGATGACATATTTTTGCATAGAAGTGTTTTCCTCACATCCAAAGACACGCCCGGCGGGCGTTTGGATAGTTGGGCCTCATCCCGCCTTACTTTTGACCTTCCCGTTCCGCGCCGCCTTGGCGGGAGCTTCGGCCGTGCGGCCCGCGCCGGGAGCCGTTTCGGCAAACTCTTCCCGGGCCGCGTCCAATAGTTCCTGCGCCTGGGCGCGGGTGGTGTCGGTGACGCGGTGCCCGCCGATCATTTCGGCCAGCTCGTGCAGACGGTCGGCGCCTTCCATCACACGCACCTTGGTTTCGGTCGCGTTGCCGATAATCTCCTTGCGGACCGTCAGGTGCCGTCCCGCGTAACTCGCGATCTGCGGCAGATGCGTGATGCAGAGCACCTGATGGTGCCCGGCCAGCCGGCGCAGCTTGCTGCCAATGACCGATCCAAGCCGCCCGCCGATGTTCGCGTCGATCTCGTCGAATACGAGCACGCTGATCCGGTCGCTCTGCGCCAGGATCCCCTTGAGCGCGAGCATCAGCCGTCCCAGTTCACCGCCCGATGCGATCTTCCGCAACGGGTGCGGCGTCTGGCCCGGATTGGTCTGCACAACGAATTCCACCTGATCAAACCCGCTCGCCGACGCGGGCAATACTTCTCCCGGGATCGCGCCCTGCGCCGCCGCCATTTGGATCGTGAACTTGGCCTTCTCCATCCCGAGCTGCGCCAGTTCCTTCTCCACCAGCGGCCCCAATTTCTTCGCCACCGCCTGCCGTTTGGTCGACAGCTCGCGCCCCTTCTTCTCAAGGTCTTTCAGCAACGGCCGGAGCTGTTCCTGAAGCGCCGAGTAGTCGTCCGTGGCCTTTTCCAGCGACGCAATCTTTTCCCCGATCTCTTTGCGGTAGGCGAGCGTGACGTCAACCGGATCGCCATACTTATTGAGCACGCGGTTGATCAGATTCAGGCGGTCGCTCACCTCCGCCAATTCCCCCGGATCGAGATCAAGCTTGTCGAGGTAGCGCGACAGGTCGAACGCCACTTCCTCCAGCGCGATCGTCGCATCCCGCAGATTGTCCGTCGTCGGCTTCAGGTGCTGATCGAGTTCCTTCATCTCGGCCAGCACCGCCCCCATCATCTTCAGCCGTTCGAGCACCGAACCTTCGGCTTCGTACAACGCGGCGTGCACGGAACTGGTGTCGCGCTTGAGCTTCTCAAGGTTTTGCAGCACCGACACGCGCGATTGCAGCTCTTCGTACTCTCCCGCGTCCAAAGCCGCGGCGTCGATTTCCTCAGCCTGGAATCGATAAAGTTCCAACTGCTGATCGCGCAAGGTGCGGTTCGCCGAAAGCTCATCGATCCGCCGCCTGGCATCCAGCACCTTTTCGAACGCGTCGTGATACGCGGTCCGGAGCGGCCAAAGCCCGCCGAACTGGTCGAGCATGTCCGTCTGGTTCGAAGGCTTCAGCAGATATTGGTGATCATGCTGCCCATGAACGTCAACGAGATTCTCCGCGACCTGCTTGAGCATCCCCAGTGTGATAGGGTTGCCATTGAGGCTCACCGAGCTGCGCCCGCTGGCGTAGAGCCGCCGGGTAATGAGCAATTCGCCCCCGTCGGCGGTGACCTGCACGTCCGTGATCTCTTCGACGCGCTTGAGCAGTTCCGCGCTGCGCACCTCAAAGACGCCGCTGACGCGTCCTTCGTCCACCCCCGGCCGCAGCATCTCCGCCGGGCTGCGCAGGCCGAGCAATACTTCGACCGCCCCGATGACCAGGCTCTTTCCCGCCCCGGTCGCCCCGGTAAAGCAGTTAAGCCCCGCGTCCAACTCGATGCGGACGTCGGAGATCACCGCGAGGTTGGAAATGTGCAGTTCGCGAAGCATGGGTGGGGGAAGTTGCCAGTTGTTAGTTGCCAGTTGTCAGTAAGAAATAGGATGCAGGCTTTCGAGCCTTCGCTGGCAACTAACAACTGGCAACTGATAACTAACTGACTTTGCTCCCCGACGGGACTGTTTCCGATGGGGCTAATACGATGACACGATTCGCGGCTACGTCGCTGGCGGCCAGGAGCATCCCCTGGCTGATCTCGCCGCGCATCGTGCGTGGGGCGAGGTTGGCTACCACGATGATCTGCTTGCCGACGAGCTGTTCGGGCTGGTAGTGCGCACGGAGCCCGGCACAGATCTGCCGTTTTTCACCGCCGACGTCTAATTGCAACACCAGAAGCTTATCGGCGTTCGGATGCGCCTTGCACTCGAGCACGGTCGCGATGCGTAAGTCGAGCTTGGCGAAATCATCGTAAGTAATGGTGTTCGTTGGTGTAGGCGCGGGAGTGGCTGGGGCTGCTGGAATGTCCGACATGTTGGCCTCCGTGAAGGGCGCACAAAACGCCCGCAAATCGAAACTGGTCCACACTCTACGCCGGAAAAACCCCCACGCCAAGTGCGTCAGGAGCGATGCCCGGCTGAGAATGTTTCCTCATCGGCATCGGCCGGCCCCGGCTGTGGCCCAGCCTTTGCTCAGTCCCCTACTGTTCCGGTCTGGTCCGGGACCATTTGAAAAGGAGACGACATGCGAAAGATGATCTACGCCGCCGTTTTGGGTTGCAGCATGCTGAGCGTTCCGATGCTCACCGGGTGCGATAACACCACCGCCGAGAAGGAAGTGAAGACCAAGCAGCCCGACGGCACCACGACCGTGGACAAGGCCAAGACCACGACCGATGACAATGGCTCGACGAAAACGACCACCGAGCACAAGGTTGACCGTCCGTAACGGTCCAGCAGGATATTGCTTTGCAACCGGCCGCCCCACGCGGTTCGGGGGCGAAGCAGAAGCCACGACTCAACGCCCGGGAGCATGATGTGCCGCTCCCGGGCGTTGTTGTCTTTTCGGTGTGACCGCCCCGCCCGTTCCTAAAGCTCCGCCGTCACCAAGCTCGCCAGTTCCGACCGTTCGCTCTTCCCCAGCGTCACATGCCCGCAAATCGGCTGGCCCTTTAGACGCTCCACGAGATACGAAAGCCCGTTGCTGCTGCTGTCGAGATACGGATTATCGATCTGCGTGGCGTCGCCCGTGAGAATCAATTTTGTACCTTCCCCCACGCGGCTGGCGATCGTCTTCACCTCGTGCGGCGTCAGGTTCTGGCTCTCGTCCACGATCATAAACTGGTGCGGAATGCTCCGGCCACGGATGTACGTCAACGGCTCTAGCACCACATGCCCGCTTTCCATCAACTGTTGAATCCTCTGTTCCACGCTCGATAGCGACGCGTGGGTCTGATGCGTGCCGTCAGAACTGAGACGATTCGAGAGCAGGTACGACATGTTGTCGAAGATCGGCTGCATCCACGCCGTCAATTTTTGGTCCTTATCACCCGGCAGAAACCCAATGTCGCGCCCCAGCGGCATGATCGGCCGGGCGCACAAGAGCTTCTGATACACCTGCTCGTTGAGCACCTTGTTCATCCCCGCCGCCAGCGCCAGCAGGGTCTTTCCGGTCCCCGCGTTGCCGATGAGCGACACCAATTTCACGTTGTCGTCGAGCAGCAGATCCATCGCCATCGTCTGCTGCAGATTCCGCGGCACAATTCCAAACGTCGGCCCCCTTTTGCCGCGCACGGGCACAACCGCCTCAAGGTCGGCGCGGTAGCGAGTCAACGCGGTATGGGCCGGATCGAGCCTGTCGCGCAGGAGCGCAAATTCATTCGCCCTCATCATCGAGCCGCCGACGTCTGCGTCGCTGAGCTTGAGTTGTTTGTCGGCGAAGAGCCGGCCGATGACGTCCGAATCCACCGCGACCTCGCGCCAGCCGGTATAGAGGTGGTCGAAGTCCACCTTCTGCGCCTCGAAGTCCTCCGTCACCAGCCCTAGTGCATCGCTCTTGATTCGTGCGTTGATGTCCTTGGAAATGAAGACGACGCGGTTCCCCTGCTGCTGGAGGTTCAGCGCGCAGCAGATGATCCGATTGTCGGGCGAATTCTCGAAGAGCCCGGGACAGAGCTTCTGGTCTTCCTCCAGAATGACCCGCACGCGCCCGCCGGTCTGCGGGACGGCGACCCCTTCGGAGAGGTTCCCCGTCTGCCGCAGCGCGTCGAGATGGCGAATGACGGTTCGCGCGTTGCGGGCGAGGTCATCGGTGCCGACCTTGAATTTGTCGAGCTCTTCAATGACGTCGAACGGGATCACGACTTCGTTGTCCTTAAAGAGAAAAATCGCGTTCGGGTTGTGCAGCAGTACGTTGGTGTCTACGACGAAGTGTTTGGTGTCGCCGTTGGTTCCGGGATTGGTCATGATGATTCGGGGTCGGTGCGTGGTTGTAAGTCGTACGGTGTCCGTTGTATCTTGCGAACGGCCCATAATGTATTCGCGCCGCCCTCCCGCAGCCACCGCGCAATACCGATATTAATCAGGGCCGAATAACCCAAGCCCCGCGCAAGGGCTTGCCCGCATGAGCAACTGACAACCGACCACGGACAACCGACCAGGAACAAAACCAAGAATGGCCCTCTACCCCTTGAAATTTACCCCCCGCCTCCTCGAGAAAATCTGGGGCGGCCGCAAGATCGAAACCGTTCTCGGCAAGAAGCTCCCCCCCGGTCAAAAGATTGGCGAAAGCTGGGAAATCTACGATTTCCCTCCCGGCGTCGTCGACAACACCGGCGAATGGGCCAGCAGCCTGATCGCGAACGGCCCGCTAGCCGGTCGCTCCCTTCACTGGGCCACGCAGGAATTCGGCCGCGATCTTCTCGGCGACATTCCCCTCGTCGGCCCGCATGGCCAATTCCCCCTGCTCATCAAGTTCCTCGACGCGCGGGAAGACCTGTCCGTGCAGGTCCATCCCGACAAAAAATACGCGGTGGCCCATCTCGAAGCGCATCTCAAGACCGAAGCGTGGTACGTCGTCGAGCATTCCCCCGGCGCCCGCCTCTTCAAAGGCCTTCGCCCCGGCACCACCTCGGGCCGCTTCCGCTCGGCCATCGAATCCGGCACGGTCGAAGACCATCTCACCGCAATCACGGTGAAAGACGGTCAATGCTTCTACCTTCCCAGCGGCACCGTCCACGCCCTGGGCGCGGGCATCCTTGCCGCGGAGGTCCAGACGCCCAGCGACACGACCTTCCGCGTCTTCGATTTCAATCGCGTCGAACCCTCGACCGGCAAGCCCCGCGCGCTGCACGTGGAGCAGGCCATGCAGTGCATCGATTTCAGCGGCACGGCAGAGCCCCATCAAACCCGCAGCCACGTCGGCGGGTTTTTTACCACCGTCACCCGCCTCGTGACTTCCCCCTACTTCAAAATCGAAAAAGTCCGCTTCACCGAGGGCGTCGAGGAGCCGGTTCCCTATGACGAACCGGTCATTTGGATGATGCTGGAAGGCCAAGCACAGGTGAAAGTAGAGGGAATCAAAGACCCGGTCCGCTTCTCCCGCGGCGACACCGTGCTGCTCCCCGCCACAATGAAGAGCCCGATAATCAAAACGCTTACCGATTGCGTCTGGCTGGAGATTACATTCCCCAAAAGTGCCGATCTACCCTAAAGGCGTCGTTACCCGCGCATGCCAAGTGTAACGTTCCGGGCGATCGATCGCCTCCGAAAACTGCGTTTTCGACCCCGCCGCGAGGGGGCGAGGCAACGGATGTTACCAGGTGTTACGAATTTTTATCGGATCATGGCATTTATTTGACACTCTCGAAAGGCAGCCGCGCCCGGTGCCGCTATAAACTGCAAGGCGTCATATAATCGCCTTACCTTTCAGGCGGATGACGTGTCAAATACACTGGATACGAACGCTTAACTAAGGAAACACACATGCGCTGGATCACGCCCTTGTCTCTCGCGGCTTCCGCGGCCTTCATGACCGGGTGCCCTTCCGAATACCACCACGAGGAACGCGAGCGCGTCGTCGTATATGACCGGCCCACCTATCAACCGGCCCCCGAATACCGCGAACGCGTGGTCGAGCCGGAAGTGCGCGAGCGCGTGGTCGTCGAGGAGGAGCCCGTCCAGGTGACCGAAGTGGTCGCCGGGCCGGAGGTCGAGGTCAGCGAGTTCCATGAGCAGCTTTCCCCCTACGGCCGCTGGGTCAACGTCGATGGCTTCGGCGAATGCTGGCAGCCGGCGGGCGTCGACCGCGAATGGCGGCCTTACACCGTCGGCTACTGGGTCCACAGCCATTACGGCTGGACTTGGGTCAGCCAAGAGCGCTTCGGCTGGGCCACCTACCACTACGGCCGCTGGGCCTACGCCAATCGTTACGGGTGGGTCTGGACGCCGACCCGCACGTGGGGCCCGGCATGGGTCGCGTGGCGATCGGGCGACGGCTACTGCGGCTGGGCGCCCCTGCCCCCACGGGGGGGCGAACGCGTCGTCATCACCCGGTATGACGCCGACGACATCCCGCCCGATCATTTTAATTTCTGCGAAGAGCGCTACGTCTATGAGCCGCGGGTCCGCGAGCATTGCGAGCCCGTGCGGAACAACGTCACGATCATCAACCGCACGACGAACATCACCAACATCACAGTGGTGAACAACCGCGTCGTCAGCCACGGCGTCGACGTCCACGAAGTGGAGCGGGCCTCCGGTCGAAGGGTCGACGACGTGCGCGTGCAACAGGCAAGCTCTTTCACCGACCTGCGCACACGCCACGACGAGCAGTGGCAGCGCTATCATCCGCAGGCCGCCCGGCACGAAGCGCTCCACGAGCAACACGTGGCCGAACACGACGCCCTGCACCAGGTGCACGTGGACGAGCACAACGCGCTGCACCAGGAGCATGTCGATCAGCACAACGCAAACGTCGCCGCCCACGACGCGGCCCATCAGGCGCACGTCGAACAGCACGACGTGGCCCACCAGGCGCATGTCGATGAGCACAATGCGAATGTTGCCGCCCACGACGCGGCGCACGAGAAACGTGTGACGGCGGAGCAAGCCGCCGAGCAGAAGCGCCTCGCCGAGCAGAAGCGCCTCGCCGAGCAGAATGCGATCCGCGACAAGCATCTCGCGGAACAAAAGGCCGCGGACGACAAACACCTGGCCGAGCAGAAAGCCGCCCAGCAAAAGCATGACGCGGAGCACAACGCGCATGTGGAAGCCCACGACGCGGCCCACGAGAAGAACGTCGCCGCCCAGGACGCCGCAAGGGCCAAGCGCGTCGCCGCCGAGGACGCGGCCAAAGCCAGGCAGGCCGCCGACCGTGACGCCCGCATTGCCGCCGACAACGCGGCCAAGGCGAAGCGCGCCGACCAGGACGCGGCAAAAAAGCGGCCGGCCCCTCCGCAGGATAAGGGCGTGCAGAAAGACCCGAAGGACAAGAAGGCCGGCAACCAGGACGATCGCCCATAAGTTCACGGCATAACTCCGACGGCGGCCAGATGGAAAAGCCCGTCAAGTACGTCGCCCAGCTCAAGCACGTGCGAGAAGTCTCCCTTCTCGGAACGGCAGACCTGGCGTACTGGAACGACCATCTGGCCGCCGACGGCCATCGCGCCGCCGAGCGCGACGGCTACGCCCAGATCAAAATCATCTCCGCCGACGGCCGATTCGCCGGCATCCGCTTCCGCGAGCTGAGTGTCTCAGTCCTCATCACACCCCCCAACAATCGGCCCGGACGTGAGGCCGCCTTCCTGGTGCAGGCCTTCAACTCGTCCCGCATGTTCGCGTTCTGCGAGCGAACCTTTTTCGCAACCCCCTACGCCCACGGCGACGTGCGCGTGTCGGTTTCATCGCCCGTCTCCATTCACCTGAATATGCGAGGGGAAATTCTGTTCAGCGCGCAAATGCAATCCCTCCCTTCCACGCCCGAAAGAACCACGACCCTCTCCGCAGACCAGCAATGGGAAGGCCCGGTCTTCCTACCCAACGGCTACCGTAGAATTGGCCGTGATTCACGTTTCTTTTTCGCGCGGATCGCCGGCTACACCCGAACTTTCCCATTCGATCCTTCCACCGACGTGTTGACGTTCGCACCCTCGGAACGGTGCCACGCATTCCGGGCACTGGCCGATTCACGATTTGTCGCAAAAGAGTGGACGGTGCGTGAAGATGCGGTTCATTGTAAGTCGAAGACTTACAGATCGGCGGCTATGTCATTTGGGCCGCCCGCGATGCAAATGATCTAACATCAGAACGCTTCGGCCACCCGGTCCCCTCTCCCTCATACGCGGCCACACGATGTAGTGGTCCACCTATCTAAAATGATCGGCGAATTTCGGAGCCGGGGCGTGCTGTCCCGGTCGGGCCCGCTTTCCCTCTCCCTCGTACTCGGAGGAGAGGGCAGGGTGAGGGGCCGAGCGTAGAACGGCACCGACATTCGCGTTATGTAGGGTCCGCATTGCGGACCGTTCGCGCGTGGCCGCTGCAAAGCATGGTCCGCGATGCGGACCCTACGAAATGCGGTGGATTTTGCCAGGCGAGTGCAACTCGACGTTCCGCCCCACACCCCAACCTTCTTCCCGGGTACGAGGGAAAGAGAGCCGGACGGAGCTTCGCTCCGACCCGCCTGTTCTGAGCGCAATCGAATAGGCCGACATGGCCCGATTCCGAACAGTCGCGGCGGGCATGAAATGAAACCCGAGGGCCGACCGCATGTGGCCGGCCCTCGGGTCATGACTGGACTGGTGGTGAAGATTCAATCGCCTACAGAATCCCGACCAACGCCCCATCCACACTCACACGGACGGTCACGTCGCTCGAACGGGCCCGCTCCATTCGGACCGAGTAGAACAGACTGCCGCCCTGGCGGACGTAATCCACGGACTCGATCGGCAGCCCGGGCTCAACCCGGCACGCGGTGTCGAGCACGCATCGCGGCACGCTCTGCACGTTCACCGGCGTGCAAAAGTCGGGCGTGTAGACGGGAGCCGGGACGTAAACGCCCACACGGCCCCAGTTGTCGTCGCGGTCGCGATGCTGATTCCAGTCGCGAGGCTGATTCCACTCGCGATGGTCATCGCGATCGCGATAGTCGCTGCGACCCCGGCGGTCGTCGGCGTCGCGATGGTCGTCGTGCCGGGCCAGGTCGCGATGATCAACCTGAATCGGCCGGCGATTCTCCTGTCGCCCCGCCTCGCGGTGTTCGACGTTCGCGACCGGTGCGCGGGTCTCCGTACGGGCATCAGGTCGGCGGTCGGCGCTGGCAATCGTCGGGACCGCCCCGGACAAACCAAGGGCCAAAGCCGCTGAAGCAATAAAACGCATGCTCATAAAACACCTCAAAAAAGTCCATTTCGTCTCGGTCAACAACCGGCTTCCCGGACATTGAAGAAGACAGCGGACGGCCGAGAAGGTTAGCATCCTAAGTAATGGGTGGTTTACTGCTTGAGCCCGGCGGAATACCCACTTGGTGAATGAAAACAGGCTTTTGGAGCCGAGCGCACTGCGAATTCCATTGTTTGACCATATTTCTAACCGCCGCTTCCGATGTCCGACGGCCTCGGTAGGATCACTCCACCGAGTGGTGTTCGGAGTCTTCGAATTTCATCATTCGGATTCGATCTGGGAATATCAGATTCGGACTTGCTCGGCTGTGGCCGACGCTCCGTGGATTTTCGCAGGATCCTTGTCAGCATTTCGCTCCCCACGCCGACGCCGTACAATGTCCCCATGAAGGAGCGCATTCAGAAGATCCTCGGCAACGCCGGTGTGGCATCCCGGCGGAACATCGAGGAGATGGTCCGGCAAGGCCGCATCGTCGTAAACGGAAACGTACAAACCGATCTACCCATCCTGATCGATCCCGCAAAGGACAAAGTTCACGTCGACGGGGAGGCCATCCGCCTCCGCGGCCGACGCGGGGGAGGCTCGGAGAACACACGCGGCGAGGTCGCCCCGGCACTCGGCAAGCGGCTCTATTTCCTTCTCAACAAACCCCCGGGCGTATACAGCACGAACTTGGCCCAAGGCGCGCAGCGCCGGGCGATCGACCTGCTGCCGCCCGGCGTCCCAGGGCGCGTCTACCCCGTCGGCCAGCTCGACGCGGAATCCAAAGGCCTGCTGCTGCTCACCAACGACGGCGAGCTCACCAACCGCCTGACGCACCCCCGCTACGGCGTCCCCAAGGTCTACCGCGCGATCGTCGACGGCTCCATCAGCCCCGCCGACGTCGCGGAACTGGAAAAGGGCGTGTGGCTCGCCGACCCTCACAGCGGCACCGGGTTCAAGACCGGCCGGAGTCACATCAAGATCGTCAAGCGCCTGCACGAGCGGAGCGTCCTGGACATCACGATCCGCGAAGGCAAGAACCGCGGCGTCCGCCGTATGCTCGCAAAAATCGGCCACAGGGTCCGCGACCTCACCCGCATCAAAATGGGTCCGCTCACCCTCGAAGGCCTCAAGCCGGGCGAAGTCCGCGAGCTGTCGTCAGCGGAGGTCCGCGCGCTGCGGAATTTCACCGACCGCCCCGAGAAGTCGCAGGACCAGCGCCCCGCAAAGGCACGCACGGCCGCCCCCGTATTTCGTGGACGCAGGCCCTAAAACCGCCGGAGGTTCCGATGAGATATCGTGCCGCTGTCGTGATAGCGATCGCCCTGTTGGCCGCTCAGCATGCCTCCGCCGCCCCACCGGCGTCGCCCGTCAAGGCGACGTTGCTCGCCGACGTTTCGGCGTTCAAGCCGGGCGACCCGTTCACATTGGGTGTGCTTCTCGAGATCGAGCCCGAATGGCACGTCTATTGGACCAACCCCGGCGACTCGGGCTTCGCCCCTACGGTGAAGTTCACGCTGCCGCCCGGATTCTCCGCCACTCCGCTCGCCTTCCCGATTCCCACCCGCTTCAACCAGCCCGACAACGCCGTCGGCTATGGGTATCACGACCGCGTCCTGCTGACCGCGCGGGTCACCACGCCCAAGGACCTTCCGGCCGGCCGCAATGTTGAGATCGGGGCGGCGGTTTCGTGGCTCTGCTGCAAGGACGCCTGCATCCCCGGCAAGGCGAAGACCACGCTCGCGCTAAACTTGTCCGACGGCCCGCTCGCGGCCAATTCCGAGCTGTTCAAAACCTGGGTTGCGATGATCCCCGTGCCGCTCGACCGCTCTCAGGACATTGCAAAGGTAGACTCCGCGCTGGACCCCAAAACCCACACGGCCACGCTCACCGTCCACTGGAAACATGTCCCCGCCGAGGTGCAGCTTTTCCCCGGCGCGGACGACGCCATAGCCGTGAAGGAGATCACCCCCAAAACCGCCGGCCAGACGACCACGATCACGATGAACGTCCAAACGCTCCCCGGCCAAACCCCCGCGGCAGCCGAACTGCCCGCGGTCATCGCTTTCACCGACGCGAACGGCCACCGCAAAGGTGTTGAAGTGAAGGTCCCGTTGAAATCGTAACAGTCCGGCACTCCGTAACCGGGACTGGCCGCGGCGCCACTGCAATGCGCGGAGAACGATTCGAGGGCGCCATTTCGGCCGCAGGCGTGACTTGCGCAAAAGCCAAGGGCTTCCGACGCGCGCCGCTCCATCGTGGCACGGGTTTTCAACCCGTGCGGAATGCGTCATAGGTCAAATTCCACTTTTCTTCGCTCACACTCCGCATCCGATATACTAGATGTACTCGGAGCATCCATGACCCAGCTCGCGCCGTCCCCCGCGTATCTCCATATCGAAGACCAAATCGATCTCATCGGGCAAAAGTACCGGGGGCAACGGATCCTGCGCGGCGCGATGTTGTGGGTCGGCATGTTCATCGCGTCCACTTTCGCCGCCGTGCTGTTGGCGCATTTCATCGGGCAGGGCGTCTGGGCCCGCATCGTGCTGACGGTTTGGTACATGACCGCGGCATTCAGTTCCTGGCGCTGGATCATCCGTCCGCTGCTCATCCGGCCCGATGCCATCGAAGTGGCGCGGTTTGTCGAATCGCGCATCCCGGGGTTGCACAACGGCCTCACCAACGGCCTGCTCCTCGCCCGCCGGGCCGACATCGCGGACAGCCCGTGGCTGCCGGAGATTTATGACGAAATCTCGCGCAACGCGCGGGCCAGGCCACTCGGCAGCGCGGTGAAAATCCGAGACCTCGGCCCGCTCGCGCTGCGATTGTTGATGGTCGTCGTCCCCCTACTGCTGATCGCACTGCTTCTCCCCAAGGCTTTCGTCCACGGCTTCCATCAGCTCTTAAGCCCCGCGGCATTCGTCCCCAAGATCGGCACGGCCGAAATCCTCGACGTGCAGCCGAAGGACGCAACAATCGTCGCCAGCCAACCCTTGGAGATCACCCTCACGGCCCGCTGTCCCGGCAGCCCCAAGGCCTGGCTCATTTTCGACAAGGCCCCCGGCAGCGACGCGACCGCGTTGCCCAGCGCCGAGCTATCGGCCTCAGTGCTCGCGGCCGCCAATCAGCGCAACGACCAGCGCGTCGATCTGCAATACAACTACCGCCTCGATCACGTCGATCAACCCGCCCGCTACCGGATCGAAGTCGCCGGGACGCAGAGCCCGTGGTACACGATCACGCCCGTCCGACAGGTCAAGCTAAGCGACCTTGAGCTTCACATCCTCCCCCCGCCGTACACCGGCCAGCCGGCGCAGAGCATCACGATGAAAGCCGCCGACGTGGCGAAGGCGAACATCATCGTGCCGCAGGGCGGTAAGGTGGAACTGTCGGCGACGGTGGACGTCTCCGTCGGCGGCGCGATGCTCCAGGCGGGCGACGCGCAGCCGACGCCGATGGACGCGTCGGGAGCGGGCCGGCGCTTCACGGCTGCGTTCACGGTGCTGGATGAAACGCCCGTCGCCGTGCTGCTCACCCAGGGCGGCGGGCAGATCATCGCCCGGTTGCCCGAAGACGCGCTCGTCATCCATTGTGTCAAGGATCAGCCGCCGATCATCGAGATGAAGTGGCCGACGCAGGACATTTCCGTCGCGCCCAATAGTGAGTTGAGAATCCGCGCGTTGCTGAAAGACGATTATGGCATCGCATCGTCGCGGATCACGATGGCGGTGGACGACTCAGCCGTCCCCAAAGCTCCTGACGCCGAGACCCAGGAGCACGGGCCGCCTCCGTTGACCACGGTCCACGAAGAAGTTTACCCGCCCGGCACGGGGGTCAAAGAACCGAAAGAATTGACCTTCGTCCTCCCCGTAAAATCCGAACTGCGAAAGCACGGGAACACGGTGCGCGTGCAGATGGAGGCCGCCGACAATCGTAACCTCGTGTCGGTGATGTCTGCTTCCACAGAAGGTAAAGATGCCGGCGGGCCGCAGACGACACGCTCGCCGACTTTTACGCTCAAATTCGAAGACCCGGCTGTTATCGCAAAGCAGCAGCAGGACCGTAGCGACAAGCTCCGCGAGCGTCTCGCCGAAATGCTCAAGCTCCAGCGCGCCCTGCACGAGCAGACGATCGTCGCCAAGGCTGAAGATCGCGATCCATTTTTGAAGATCAACACCGGCCAATCCGATCTTCGCACCATGATGCAGACGACCGGCCAGACGCTTGCGTTTGAGGGCGACGAACGTCTGACGCAGAAGGTGCTGCTGAAGCTCAGCTATGAGGAGGCGAAAGACGCGGTCGACCAATCGTCGGCGTTGCAAACCGAGCCCGCCGCCGTTGCTCGCAAGAAGCTCAATTCGCAATTGCAGATGTCTCAGCGGCGGATCATCGACGCGCTCGAAACGCTCCTGGCGCGCCTGTCGATCACCGGCCAGCCGACCACACAGCCGGGCTCGAAAGACGGCTCCGATCTGCTCTCCAAAGCCGAGGCGTACAAGAAGCTCGATGAGGCGCTCAAGGAGTACATGAAGCAGCAACAGCGCATCCTCGATCAGACCACGAGCCTGACGAAGAGGCCGGTGGACAATTGGGACGATGCCGACAGGAAAAAACTCGACGACCTGAAGATGGCGCAGGAGAAGCTCGACGCGTTTATGCAGGAGCAGATGCACGATTTCTCCAAGAACGCCGAGCAGGACATGTCCACTTCGTCGACGCTCAAGCAGCTTCTCGAGGTCTACAGCGAAGTGACGATGGCCAAGGACGCGCTCAACCAGAAGGCGGCGGAGGTGGCGGTGGCCGCGGAGCAGAATGGAATCGACAACGCCAAGACGCTCACCAGCAACCTGGAGAAATGGCTCTCCAACGCCCCCGATCGCACGAAGTGGACGCAGGAGGATTTGCTCTCCAAGACCGATCTGAACATGCCCGAGCTGCCCAAGGAACTTGAGGACATCATCGGCGACCTTCTGGAGCAGCAGGAGGACCTGTTCGATGAGATCGAGGACGCGAATGCGAACATGGCCGGGTCGTTCGACAAGGGCATCGGTTGGGATGCCGCGGACGGCCCGATCGCTTCAATGAACGCCCAGGGGGTCACCGGCAACCAACTCCCCAACAACAACGAAATGTCCGGCCGCTCGGGCGAGGGCCGTAGCGGAAAATCGCAGGGCGAATTCGTCGAGGACCACGCCACCGGCAAGGGCGGCCGCAACACGCCAACCCGCCTGGACCCGACCCCCTTCCAAAAAGGGCAGGTCAAGGACGACAGTAAAGACCCGACCGGCGGCGCAACCGGCGGTGGAAAAATCAGCGGCGAAGGCGGCGCAGGCCTCACCGGCCCCGTCCCCCCCAAACTCAAGCAACAGATGGAACGCCTCGCCCAAAAACAGGCCGAGCTGCGCAACGCCGCCGAGCGGATCAGCCTCGAGTACAAGGTCGGCAAATACGACAACTACAAGCTCGACGAGGCCGTCTCCCTCATGCGTCGGACCGAGTCCGACATCCGCTCCAACCGCTACCAAAATGCCCTCCGCCGACGCGACGTCACGCTGGACGCACTGGACACCAGCCGCCTGCTGT
>JAQGHH010000355.1 GCA_028288945.1 Phycisphaerales bacterium | reverse complement strand
CGAAGGGCTTTTTCTCGAACACGCCCATCGGGCCGTTCCAGATGACCGTCTTGGCTTTCGCGATCTCGGCCTTGTACAGTTCGCGGGTTTTGGGGCCGATGTCGAAGCCTTCCTTGTCGGCGGGGATGTTTCCTTCGACGATGCTCGTGACGGCGTCGTCGGTCATCTTATCCGAGATCACCGTGTCCACCGGCAGCTTGATCTTCCCGCCGGCCTTGGCAAGAAGGCTCTTGGCCAGCTCTACCTTGTCGCGCTCGACGAGGCTCTTGCCGACTTCCTTGCCCTGGGCGAGGAAGAAGGTGTAGGCCATCGCGCCGCCGACGAGCAGCACGTCGGCTTTGCCGAGCAGTTGCTCGATGACGTTGATCTTGTCGGAGACTTTCGCGCCGCCGAGGATGGCGACGAACGGGCGGGCGGGTTTGGTGACGGCTTCGCCCAGGTACTTCAGTTCCTTCTGGATGAGGAAGCCGATCGCGCGGGGTTTCCCGGCGAGCGCCTGGGGGACGCCAAATGTGCTGGCGTGCTCGCGGTGGGCGGTGCCGAAGGCGTCGTTGATGTAGACGTCGCCGAGCCTGGCGAGTTGGGCGGCGAAGTTTGAATCGTTCTTCTCTTCTTCCTTGTGGAAACGGACGTTTTCCAGCAGCAGCACTTCGCCGTCGTGGAGTTCGCGGGCCTGTTTTTCGACTTCGGGCCCGATTGAGTCACTGGCAAACTTCACGGGCTTGCCCAAAAGTTCCCCCAGCCGATCCGCCACCGGTTTCAGCGAATATTTGGGCTCCGGCCCGCCCTTCGGACGCCCCAGATGCGACATGAGCACAAGCCGGCCGCCCCGATCGAGCACGTTCTTGATCGTCGGCAGTGCCTGCACGATCCGACGATCGTCCGTGATCCTGCTTCCCTCAAGCGGCACATTGAAATCCACGCGCATCAACACGCGCTTACCCTTCACGTCGATGTCGGAAACGGTCTTCTTCGCCATGATATTAGCTCCTTGATTCAGAAAGGGTGCCGATGCTAATGGCGAAGCGGGGATAGTCAAGAAAGGGGATTTGTCAGTGGTCCGTTGTCCGTCGTCAGTTGTTGAGCTTTGTCGGTTGTCAGTTACCGCATGCCGCGCACCATCAACTGACCACGGACAACTGACGACGGACAACGGACCACTGACCTCCATCGTATTGACAAACCCCCCGCCGACCCCGTTGAATGCGGGGATGGATGTGCAATTGGAAGGGTTGAAGTTTGATTCGAACGGGTTGATCCCGGCAATCGTTCAGGACGCCGCTTCGGGCGAGGTGCTGATGATGGCGTGGATGAACCGCGCTTCGTTGGACAAGACCGTCGCCACGGGCAAGACGCACTTTTTCAGCCGCAGTCGCAACAAGCTTTGGCTGAAAGGGGAAAGCAGCGGGCACGTGCAGCACGTGAAGTCGATCCGGACGGACTGCGACAAGGACACGCTGCTGATCCACGTCGAGCAGGTCGGGGCGGCATGCCACGACGGCTATTACAGTTGCTTCTACCGCGAGCACCAACTCGGCCCGGACTGGAAAGTCGTCGGCAAGAAAGTGTTTGAGCCGGCGGCGGTGTATAAGAAGTGAGTGACGAGAACGCCAATATGACGATTTGCGAGTTGGTGCAATGGTACTGAAATAGGTCCCGGCATTGTGGTTTTCCGCGTTCCTGGTCAGGCGTTTCCCGCTCGGAGATTCTGTGGCTTCTGACGCTCGCGCGCGACATCAAGGCGAACCCTTGCCGCTGGCCGAGCCTTCGCGAGGCGGCGCGATTTCGCTGGGGCTTTTGGGCGTCTATCTGCTTCTTATCTTTCTGGGGATGATGGCGCTGCACCGGCCGGGGGTGATGGTGAGCGGCGAAGAGCTCACCTGGGACCGGGCGCTGTTCCTCTCTGTTGACTGCGCGACGCTGGGCGGATTCCAAGTCTCGATCGGGATCAATGACTTTAACCCGGACAACGGCCAGGGCGCTGCGGTCGTGCTGCTACTGACGTTGGGGGGGAGCCTGTTCGTTCTCGTCGTGGGCGGTCTTGCGGGCGTGCGTGCGCTGCGGCTGCCCTACTCCGATCTCCAGGTCGTCACCGCCGCCCTCACGGCGGAGCTTCTGGCGATTCTCGCCGGGGCGGCCGCGCTGGTGACGGGCGGCGCGCCCGGTTTTGACGCCGTCCAGCAATCCGCCGCCGCGTTTGGCAATAGCGGCGCGCTGACCTGCGGCCCGAGACTCGTTCCCGCGCTAACCTCGGGGCATGCGCAGGGCGTGCTGCTGCCGCTGGCGATTTTCGGGGGGTTGGGGCTGCCGGTATTGATGGAGCTGTACGATGCGGCCTTCGGCCGTCGGCGGCTTTCGACGCATTCGCGGGTCACGCTGGGACTGACCGCGCTGACATATTTGTTATCGATGGGATTGCTGCTGATCTGCCTGCGACCGCAAGGCCCGTTCACGACCCCGACCGAGGCGCATGCGGCATGGCGCTGGGCTGTGGGCGCAAGCTCGGGGGCGGCAGTCAACGCGCGCACCGCCGGGTTCCCCTTTACGCCCGGAGGCGGCGCCCGAGTCGATTTTGTCAACAGCTTCCCGCGCGTGGCGCAGTGGGTCCTGGTGTTGCTGATGACCGTCGGCGCAAGCTCCGCCGGCACGGCGGGCGGGCTTAAGACCAATACGCTCTACCACCTTTTCACCGGCACCGCCGACGCACTTCGCGGCCGGCGCGTGAGCCGGGCCTTCGGCATCGCCGCGGTATGGGTCGGCGGGTATATGGCGATCGCCGTCATCGGCTTCCTGCTGTTGACCTACACCGATTCCCAATTGCCCGCCGACCGGCTGATTTTTCTCGTCGTGAGTGCCCTGAGCAACGTCGGCCTCGCCCACGATCCGGTATCGATCGTGGGGCCGGGGCTTTTCCTGCTGGCGGGGATCATGCTCTTGGGCCGGCTCGCGCCGCTCGCCGTCCTTTGGTGGCTCGCGAGGACGACGAGCGATGTGGACGTGTTAGTGGGGTAAGTGAATTTAAGACCCCGGGCGGGGCGCCCCGTACCGCGTCAAAGCTCGCTTATTTCGCCGCCCGGTGGCGTTCTTCTTTTTCCAATTCGCGGAGCTTTTCAATCCGGCGGACGTGGCGGCCGTCGGCGAAAGGTGTGGTTAAGAATATTTCCACGATCTGCCGCACCTGGTCTTCGCT
>JAQGHH010000354.1 GCA_028288945.1 Phycisphaerales bacterium | reverse complement strand
CGCAGGTGATAGAAACCGATCTCCGCGTCCGTGGAGTACAGGTCAACCACGTCAGTCTTCCCGGCGGCAACGGCGCGGTACGCCAGGTCATGGTCCAGGCCCCGGACATCGGTCTGGGGAAGGTTGTATGCGGCTCGGACAGCAGGCCAGCCGTCCTTGCGTTCCATGAATTCGTTGCTGAACCCGAAGCGAAGCTCGGGATGACGCCCCAAGTCGGCAATCGTGCGGACATCTAACCGCGCCGCCAGCGCCTCGGTCATGCCCAGCGCGTAGGTGTCGTTAAAGCCGAGCGACCGCGTGACCCCGACGCCGTGCCCCGCGAGCGCGGCGCGCAGCGCGTCCTCCGTCAGCGGCGTTCCGGGCAGGAGCTCCTGCGCGATCGTTCCGGTGTACTCCGGGTACGCGTCGATGTCGCCGTGCAACAGGGCATCCCACAGCACGCGCGTTCCGCCCAACTGACTGCGGTGAACGGTATCGAAGCCGGCGTCCCTCCCGAGTTGAGTTGCGAGTTCACCGAGGATTACGCTCTCGGTGAAAACCTTGGACCCCACTTTAAGTTGTTCCGCCGCACCGCAGACGCGGGGAGAGCCGATCGCGCACGCGCAAAGCGCGAGAATGGGGGCAAGGTTTCGAATTCGCCACGACGTCATCACTTGCCTCCGGTGCGCACGCGCGATTGGCCGGCGAGGACAAATTCCCTGGTAAAGCCATTCGTCGGGCGATCGAACAAGTCCTCCGGGGACCCGGTCTGCACGATTTTGCCGGCGCGCATGAGAATCAACTGGTCGGCGAAAAACGCGGCCTCGTTGACGTCGTGAGTGACAAGGAGCACTGTCTTGGACAGCCGCCGAAAGATCCCCGCCAGCTCTCCCTGGAGTTCAGCCCTCACCATCGGATCGAGCGAGCCAAGCGGCTCGTCCAGGAGTAGGACATCCGCGTCGAGCATCAATGCCCGCATCAGTGAAACCCGTTGCCGTTGTCCCCCCGAGACCTCCAGGGGATATCGCGCTAAAACGTCGGGGGACAGCCGTGCGAGGCTCGCCAAATCCGCGACGCGCGAATCGATTTGAGATTTGCGCCAGCCGATATGCCTCGCCATGAGCGTCACGTTCGCCAGGCATGTGAGATGGGGAAAGAGGCCCCCGTCCTGAACGACGTACCCGATGCGCCGGCGAAGCAGCGGAAGCCTTGCGGGCGCGAGCGGCTCGCCTTCGAATTTGATTACGCCGGTGGTCGGCTTCAGCAGGCCGGTCATCAGACCGAGGATCGTGGATTTTCCCGAGCCGCTTGGCCCCATCAGCACGGTGGTCCTGTTCGCCGCAAGGGCGAAGGAGACGTCCTCAACGGCCGGCTGGCCGTTGTATGCCTTGCTGACGGCGACGAATTCAAACATTTTGTGAATGTATCAGTGCGCAAACCCCAAGTCTCGCCGGGGCCCGTGTCACTGAAACAACCAATCCGCCGTCGGCGGGTAATTCTAAATCATCGGCATCACTATCCGGATGCTCTGTCTCATGC
This sequence comes from Phycisphaerales bacterium, assembly GCA_028288945.1. Classification (GTDB taxonomy): domain Bacteria; phylum Planctomycetota; class Phycisphaerae; order Tepidisphaerales; family Tepidisphaeraceae; genus RYN-428. Next base: position 1,265 of record JAQGHH010000354.1, on the reverse strand, counting down.
GACAGAAATCCTTTACAGGAGAACCAACCATGCGACGCTTCCCCCTCATTGCTTCCGGCGCGGCTTTGCTTCTAGCAGGCGCTCTCGCCTTCGCCCAATACGAAGGCACCGGCGACCTGAAGATCGACAAGCCCGAAGACAAGCAGGACGTAAAGCCCGTTCCCGCGCCAGAGGGCGCGATAGTACTGTTTAACGGCAAAGACGTCGCCGACTGGACCGGCGAAGACGGCAAGAGCGCGGCGAAATGGGCCGTGGTCGACGGCGCGCTGCAGAGCAAGCCGGGCGCCGGCAACATCATGACTAGGCACCAGTTCGAGGGGGCGTACAAGCTCCACGTCGAGTTCCGCATCCCCTACGAGCCCAACAACCACGACCAGGGCCGTGGCAACAGCGGCGTCTACATCAACAGCCACTGGGAAGTCCAGGTGCTCGACAGCTATCACAACGACACCTATGCCGACGGCGCCTGCGGCGCGATCTACGGCATCGAAGCCCCGAAGGCGAACGCCGCCAAGGCGCCGACCGTCTGGCAGAGCTACGACATCGAATTCCACCCCGCAAAATGTGAGAACGGGAAAGTCGTCGAGCGCCCGACGGCGACGGTGGTGTGGAACGGGGTGAAGGTCCACGACGACACGAAGCTGACCAAGGACGCCACCACCGCCGCCCACGGCGGAGACATCTGCAAGCCCGGCCCCCTCATGCTCCAGGACCACGGCCACCCGGTCCAGTTCCGCAACATCTGGGCGACGCCGGTAAAATAAACATCGGCGAAGAACCCAGTCCGTTTCTCATTCGAGCCGCATGCGGGATAGAACCGCGAAGCCGCGAAAGCGCGAAGGCAGACGCGAAGAAGAGGGAAACGCGCCAAGTCGCCAAGGAGCCAAGAACGCCAAGGGAAGATTGGATTTTCTTGGCGTCCTTGGCTCCTTGGCGACTTGGCGCTTTGCCTTGCTCCTCTTTCTGCCTTGCTCTTCTTCGCGTCTGTCTTCGCGCTTTCGCGGCTTCGCGGTTTTCCGCACTGCGGTTCATGCATCGTTTGCCTTGCAGACCTACGGTATGATGTTGCCCAACGGGAAGCGTAACGCCCCCGATGGAGACGCGGTCCATGTCCAAAGCAAACGTAGATCCTTCTGAACTTCGGCGATTCGCCCACGACCTGAACCGCTTCAACAGCGAGCTCCAGACGCTGATGTCCGGCCTGCACGGGAAGCTGTCGGGCCTCGAGGCCACTTGGCGCGACCAGGAGCAGCGCAAGTTCATGG
>JAQGHH010000003.1 GCA_028288945.1 Phycisphaerales bacterium | reverse complement strand
ACCCGCGACCCGCTCGTCGGCGGCAAAGGCCTCGCCATCGCGGGGCTTATCCTTGGCATAGTCAGCGTGCTGGGGTGGGGCGGATTTGCCGGAGTGCTCGGCTACGGCTATCTCGAATCCAAGCCGGCGGCTGTCGTCGCCAAACAGTTCCTAATGGATGTCAGCACCGGCAACATCAACGCGGCCATAGCCGAATCCACGGGCTTCACCGCCGCCCAGCTTCAGGCACAGTACGCGCAAATGATCCCTTTCGGGGCGCTGCAATCGGTCAGCATCTCGTCGTTCAACTTCTCCTCATTTAATGGCCAAACCGTAATGCACCTGGGCGGCACCGCGACCTTCGCCAACGGCGAGAAGGCGTGCACCTTCGACCTCGTGAAAACAGGCGACACATATAAAGTCACGGGGTTTCGGGTTCAGTAAAGCAACGGCAACCTTCGTCACTCTCACCACCACAACCCGTGTCCCGCATGCCGTGATGCAAGTGAACGTATGGGGCAACGAATTTTCACCCTCGTTTCTGCAGTGTCGTTGCTCCTTTGCATGGCGATGTGCGCACTGTGGGCACAGAGCTATTGGACGACGCAATTCGTCGGCTGGTCAGGGCCCAACTCGTGGGTGGGCGCGCTGTCAATGGGAGGACTGCTGCGCTTCGAGCGGGCGAATTATGCCGAGGATGCGGGGGGCTGGAATCACGTCAGGTATGCGACGCCGGGCGGCAGCCCGCCGGGACTTTGGAGCGAAGTCTACGCCCGTGACCGCGACGGCGGCCCGTTGCGGCGAGTTGGGTTTGCGTACGCCCACATTGATTACGGGAAGAACGGCACGATGGTCCGCAACGCCGTCTATCTGCCTCATTGGGCGGCTGTCGTACTCCTTGCTGTCGCCCCGGCAGTCTGGGTTCGGCGGTTCTTCGCCGCATCGCCTTGGAAGGCGGGGCGATGTAAGTCTTGCGGGTACGACCTCACGGGGAACGTGAGCGGAATATGCCCGGAATGCGGGGCAGTGGTGAAAGAGAAGACGTGAATCGACGGCGCTTCGTGATCGTCTGTGCACTGTCGCTGCTGCCATGCACGGCGACGTGTGTGCTATGGGCACGGACCTACCGTCCGATGATGCGGGCCGCCGATGCCGACGCGCTCGACTTGACTCATGCCGACCCTTACTACTGGTTTATCTCGAATCGGGGCGGGCTCACATTTTGCCGGCAGGTGGGGAAGGATTGGGACCAGCCCAAGCCGATGTTTCGGCTGCTGGGAATCGAGTTCGCCGGGTCGTGAGTGGGGAAGAGTTCGCTCGTGAATTTGTTTGTACCTTACTGGATGCTGGTCGGGGTGACGGCGTTTCCGCCGATGATCGGCGTCCATGTTTGGCTGCGCAGGCGGAGGCGGCGGGGCCGCGAAGGCCGCGGTTGTTGCAGCGTTTGCGGGTATGACCTTCGCGCGACACCGGATCGTTGCCCGGAATGCGGGACGCATTCCGGGCACGAGCAGGCGTAAACGGGCATAAGCGCCCGCTTGCGTGCAGGAGGCTTAGCCTTTTTCCTCTTCCAATCCTTACGTCGCCGTGAGTATGCCTAACAAGCCGTTGGCTTCTCCATTCGGGCCGGCGGTGAAGAAGAGTTCTTTCTTGGCGGTTTTGACGCCGGTGGTCATGCTCCAGAGGCCGTCGATGGTGAGGGGCGTGCCGCCGGCGACGGTGAGCTGGCCGAGGAACTTGTTGGACTTGCTGAAGACGTTCACGCGGCCGTCGCCGAAGTTTCCGACGAGGATGTCGCCGCTGAAGCCGCGGAAGGAGCTTGGGGCAACCGCGACACCCCATGGGGAGTTGAGCGTTCCGGCGGAGGCGACGCGTTTAAGGAGCTTGCCATTACGGTTGAAGGTGTCGACGAAGCCGTTGCCGGCGCCGGCCACGTCATTGCGGAGGGCGGCATCCTGTTTGGCAAAGGTGACGAAGAGTCTACTCCCGACGGCCTGGATGCCGAAGGGCGCGAAGCCTGCCGGGATCGTCGAGTCGACGAACGCGCCGGCAGGCAGCGTGACTTGCGCGAAGCTGCTGTTGAACGCTTCGACGCGGTTGTTATGGAAATCGGTCGCAAAGATCCGAGCGGATTTACCTGAGCCGATCTGCGCCAGGCCTTTGAACACGTCGCTGGTTGAGGAGTGATCGACAGTGATAAACGCGTGCGTGGCGTCGACGGTGGGGTTCCAGCCGGCGATGGTTCCGTCCTCGGTGGCGAACAGGAAGCTGCTGGGGCCGGTTTTTCCGTTGGCGGTGACGTTGAAGCCGGTGCCTTTATGCACGACGGTTCCGGTGGGGGTGGAAGGGAGGCCGCCGGCGGGCGGCGGGATCGTGACCACCAGTGGCGAAGCCGCCGAGGGTGAGGGGACGCCGGCCTGGTCGTAGACGGTGGAGGTGCCGGTGCCGTTGTTGGCGACCCAGACGTTGCCCGTCGACGTGATCGCCAAGCCCCAAGGGTTCACGAGGTTCGCATCCGCGCGGGCGGCGGGGACGAGGACCGTATTATCGGAGACGAGGTTGGTCTGGGTGATCGTGGGGATAGTGACCGCCATAAGCCGGCGGCTTTCGAGCCGCTCGAACATGGCGCGGTTGAACGACTGACGCGGTGCATGGGCGTGTTGGGTTCGCATAAGAGTTTTTCTCCTGTGGCCGAGAACGATGGGACCGCCGGGCGACTTTGCCGGCGCGTACGGGCAACTCCCGACATCTGACCGTCAGTCGGGCTTGGCGGGCAATCATCGCTTTCAGCAATACGACCGGCCTAAGCCCTTAAAGCGGCCTCCGGTATGCGAGGGTTCGTGGAAGGCATCAACGGCGCAGGATTCGGTAAGCAGTGATCTTTGCTGAGCTTGCAACGGCTGAGCCAAAAAAAGCGGGACGGGTCCAATGATGAATTGGACCCGTCCCGCCGTACCGTTCGTGTTTCGCCGCTTGTATTTCCTGACGAAACGACAGGCAATAATGGTCGGCCTTTAAATCCAGGTTTTCAGTGCCGAGGCGATGATGCCGCGGACCATTTCCTGCACGGCTGAATTCTCGGCAGCGCCGATCTTGGCCACGGGAGGGTTGTCAACGCCCTTGGGGACGATGGGCACCGTGGCGTAGTCAACAAACACGCCGTAAGCATACTTTCGATATACGGTGCCCGCGGAAGTCTTGGTCGGCAGTTCGAGATAGCCGGCGGCGGTGCTGATAAGTGAATACGTGGTGGAGCTGCCGGCGATCGACAGGGAATACCCGCCGCCCTTGCTGCCCCAAAGCATTTGGGCGATGAACTTGTTGGCCAGCGCTACCGCGGCAGGGGCGTTGAGCGCGACTCCCAGCGCCTTGGCCGCCTCCTGTTTGACAACGGGGATGAATCCGCCCAGGCCGTAGTTGGTCTGGTTAAGGATCAGACCCATTAGGGTGTTCGTCAAAGAAGTCCCGAGGAGGGTGCCGTCGGCGATCTTATCGTAGATTAGGCCCGCGTCGGCGAGGGTGAGGTAGTTGCCCGGAACGCCGTTGCCGACGGTCTGGTTCCAGATCGTGCTGGTCATTCCCAGCGACTGGGCGGTGGAGTTCAACGCGGCCAGGCCAAATCGCTGCTCGATGGCGAACGTAAGGCGGTTGTCGGACACCTGGAGCATCTGCTTGATGGCGTTTTGGAGGGAGGTCTTCAGCGCGTTGGCGGGGGTGTGCGCGTAGGCGTCGGGGTTGACGCCGGGATTCGTCGGATCTGCGGGGTTGTAGTAATAGGTAATGGAGTCGGTGAGATGGGCTTTACCCGCCTTCACCGCCAGTAGCGCGGTGGCCGCGGCCACGATCTTGATCGCGCTGGCCGGCTCGAACTGGCGCTCGCCATTGACGTCCGCGATGACCGGGCCGTCGACCTGCCTGAGATAAGCGCCGCTGACGGCGGTGGAGTTGGCCCCGCGGAGGATGTTGCCGACGGTGGTCTCGATGGCGTTGGAGTTGTTGACCATGACGGCGGAGAAGACCGTGCTGCCGCCCGAGGAGTAGGAATCAAGGTCGAAGATGCGCGCCCCGTTTTGCGAGGCCAGGTTGCTGAGCTTGGAAGCGCTCACGCCGTAGTACCAGAACCACTGGACGCCGTCGTTCTTCTGCATGATGACGTCGAACTTGCCGTTGCCTTCGGAGTTCAGGTCGACCAGGCGCGAGTCGTTGGTTTTCAGCAACGAGCTGATGGTCGAGGGCGTGGCGTTGTAGTACCAGTGCCAGTTCTTTGCGTCGCTGCCGGTGTTGCTGACCATCACGTCGGCGTAGAACGTCTTGCCGTTGAGGGTATAGGGCTCAAGGTCGACCAGGCGACCTTTGTTGGCATTCACGTGGGCGGTGATGGAAGTGGGAGTCTCCCCAACGTAATACCACCAGGCCTTCGCGGAAGCCCCGGTGTTGGGGACCAGAAGCGTGGCGAATAACACCTTGCCGTTGACGACATAGGGATCGAGGCTGACGATCCGGGCGTGGTTGACGGTGACGTCATTGGCAACCTGGGCGGCGGTTTGCCCGTAATACCACCACCATCCGCTACTGTAAGCGCCGCTGTTCTTGACCAACGCGGCGTTGAAAGTAAGGGGGCTCGTGGTCTGAACCTTCAGGTCAACGATCCGGGCGCTCTGGGAACTGACGGCGTTTGCCAGGAACGTGGCGCTGACGCCCTGATACCAATGCCAGTTGGTAGGCGTGGTGATATCGCTGGTGTTGGCCGACATGAGCCGGCGCGGCTCCAGCATCTCGGCAACGGCCGAGGCGGGCCTGGCCGATTTTTTGAAAACAGACGAAGGGCGGTCGTTCGATACCGTCATGAAATGTGCTTCCCTGAAAAAAGTAGTAGAAGTGGCCTGCGTTGCGGTAGCGAGTAGCGCAAATGACAGAACCCTATCGAAAGTACTGTAGCGAACGCTTGCCCTAAATGCGAGGGGCGGGAATTCCTTCCATTTCGCTCATTAGACGGTTTGGCGGTTCTGCAATACATTGGGTTTCTGTAAACGACTGGTGTTTGGCGGCGGTTGTGAGGTGAATGCATGCGGCTGGGGATTGTCTTGATTTTGAGCGTGATCTGTACCGCGTCCGCGCGGGCGCAGCAGACGCGGCCCGCGACCGCGCCGGCCACTCCCAAGGAAACGCTGCGCACGCTTAACCTCGCGCTACGTGACGGGGACGCGGAGACCGTGAAGTCGCTGTTTCAGACGACGACGGCGGAAGGAAAGAAGATGGTGGGGGCGATGGCGGATTACGCCGCGGCGCTGGCCGATCTGCACCGGGCGGCGGGCAAGGCGTTCGGGCCGGAGGGGGCGAACACCGTCACCGGCGACACCGCCGCCGAGTCGGCGGACGGGCTGGCGGCCATCGACCACGCCGAAGAGTCGATCAATGGGCAAACCGCCACCGTGAAGTACGCCGGGGCGACCGACCCCGCCGTCACACTGGTGCGGGTCAACGGCACATGGAAGCTCCCGCTGTCGCAGCTACTGAACGGCGCGGACAAGGTCACCGAGGAACGCCGACTGACGGAACTGGCGACGCAGACGAAAGTGGCAAACGAGACGACGGCCGACATAGCCGGCGGGAAGTACAAAACGCCTGAAAAAGCCGCCGAGGTGTGGAGGGCAAGATTGTTGCAGACCGTCCTGCCCAAACCGGCCACGCGGCCCGCCGAAGCGAACAAAGACGGAGCAGTTGCTGGTTAGGGGTTGCTAAGTTGCTGGTTGCTAGTTGGTGGTTGCTGGTGAAGACCGGCTGGCATTTGCCAGCCATGTAGGTTCGGCTTTGCCGAACGTCTCTCCGTGAACTGCGGGATGTTCGGCAGAGCCGAACCTACGAGTCTGCTTGCGGAAAGCAGTTGCTGGTGCTGATGCTGGCAAGAAGACAGAGCCGCGTTTTCCCGCCTTTACTAGCAACCGGCAACTAACAACCAGCAACTCCGCCCCTACTTTTTCTTCACGTGGTAGTGCCCCTTCTCGCAGCCGACGACGAAGCGTTCGACACAGGCTTTGAGGTCCTCCCACTTTTGGCGGATAAGGTCGGCTTCCTGGAGGTCGATGAGAGAGTCGTTTTCGACGGAATCGGTGACGGTTTCTAGGAGTTCGCTGAACTCGCGGACCATCCCGCGGGTTTCGGTGAAGATGGATTCGTCGAGCGTCTTGCCGGTGACGGGCTCGGGGTTGGAGACGAAGAATCCGCCGGCCTCGTTGCAGAGCCAGCGGACAAGGCGGATATCCTTGGTCAGCACGTACATCTCGCGGACGCGGTCGAGGGGATTCTTCGCGCCGCTTTGCTCGGGGTCTTCGCGCTCGGCGGGGGGCTCACACCACTTGTAAACAAGGGCGGGCGACACTTTAAGCACCGCCGCCACCGCTTTGACGCCGGGCTCGTCAACGGCCTGACGAATGACTTCGTAGGATTTCATGGCCGCAAATTGTAGCAGAAGGAATGGCGCCGTAGTAGGCGGAGGGAGAAAACCAAGTCAAAGTGCAAAATGCAAAAGTCAAAATGATCTGGGCGATCCGCATAGCCGGCAGGTTGGTCAGCAGTTGCGTGAGGAAGTGGCACAAGCTTCTGCCTAACGATGTGATATGCTTGCGGCACTGACACTTGTATCCTGCTGCGGGAAGGACTGCTGGTGACGACATGAATTACCTTCAACGTCTGCGGGGTTCCAGAGGCTGGCGAGCGGGCCGGGTTGGGTTGTTCCACATTGCGTGCGGGGTGGTGTTGGTGGCGTTTTCGTCGCGTGCTCTTTGCGCTGAAGGGGAGATGGCTGCGCCGGAGGATTCGATGCCGCATCCGCCGCTTCGGGAGACCGCGAAGCCGGCGAAGGGTGAGCAGTGGGCGGAATGGAATGCGGTGGAGCGGTTTCGTGGATTTTATGAATGTCGGCGGACCAGCGAGATGAGCCGCGGCGATGTGGTGAGCACGGAATACGGCTGGGAGGTTCGCGCGGCGACCGGGCGGTTTGAGATGGTGCGGGAAAACGGGCACTTTGCCGCCGTGAACGTTCAGACGGTCGGTTCATATCACGCGGCGAATGGTTCGGACCGGTGGTCTTACCACGGGAAGAGCAGCAAGGACGGAAGCTTTGACGGGCCGGTGGGGGAGTTCCGGTTCGACATGAGCACACGGCAGGGAACATGGCAATTCGATGCGATGGGGATGTTGGCGAAGCCGTATAAGGTGGCAACGAAGCTGGCATCACGAGATTGGGACGGCGGGAAGTGGGTGGAGGACAATCGGTCGAACTCCTATGAGTCGACGGATTTTCCGCATTCCACGATGCGCGACGCGTTGCCGCCGGGAAAGCCGGGGCCGATTCATGGGGAGTGGAATTATGTGCACGGGACACTGATGACTTCGAAATCGGATTACCGGGCGCGGGTTTTTCTGGTGCCGGAATACAAGGACCTTGAGCTGGAGGTGGAACTGGAGGGCACAGTGCCCGGGAAGGGGGCGGTGAGTTATGAGAAGTGGATTCCGCGCGGGACGCTGACGGGTGCGGCGGGCTCACGATTGAAAGTGAAGGCGCGGTTGCAGGCGGTGGACGGGGGGCCGGTGAAGCCGAAGGTGGCGATGTTCGTGTTCAAGTTGAGCGATGTTTCGCGCGAACCCGGTGTGTGCATGAATTTTCCGCGGCTTGGCGCGCCCGCGGCGGGGAAGACGTATGCCCCGGATCTGAAGTTCGGGCCAAGCGGTGGGGCGGATGTAGAGCGACAGCAGTTGGAGATGTTGCCGGCGATGGATGATCCGGCGCATCCGCACGTAGAGGCGCGGGTGGATTGTTTTGATTACGGCGCGTGGGGGAATTTGTCAGTGACGGCGGAGCTCGAGGATGGACGGGTGATCACGGGGCATTTGAAGGGCGATAAGAGCATGATCCTGATGGCGTTGCCGAGGCGGGGAGGCGGCGGCGGCTCGCACATTGCGGACGCGTGGAAGAAGGAAAAGGAGATTACCGCAGGGGACGAGGACGACGCGGAGAGATCGCCGTCGGTGGGGAAAGTGGACGGCGACGGGTTCACGTTGTACGAAGAATACCGCGGGTTTGCGGAAAACGGCAAGTACCTTGAGGGCGACCCGAAGAAGATTGATTTCTTCGTGCGGAACTACATCGGGGCGGACGCCGCGCCGGGGATCAATTCGTTCGAAGACCTGACGTCGGCGGCGGTGCATTACCATTTGAACGACAGGGAATTCGACAAGGAAAAACGGGTGATGAATGCGAACCATGCGCAGGGGGCGCATGCGGTGGATCAGCACGGGGTTTACCTGGTGACGGCCCCGGCTTTTGACGGGGCGCAGACGATTTTCTCAAAGGCGGGCGTCCGCGGGCGGCCGGTGATCACGATGCGGATTGAGATGCAGCCGCGGGAAGCGCTGACGCCGACGATGACCAACGAGAATGCGCGGGTGTCGGACGCGCTGTTCGCGTACGACCGGGCCGTTACGCACGAGCTGGTGCACTCGGTGGGAGGGGAGCATCACGGGGCAGGAGATATTCACTGGGGGTTTAGTTTTCTATTCACGGATGACCCGCGGAACAAAACGGGCAAGCCGCAATATTGTCTGTCGGGAACGACGCGGGCGGTGGAAATCACCGACGAGAAGACGGGGCGTCCCCTGGCGGAGGTGTGGGAACCGGACCTGATGCTGGCACGGGAGAAAGCGCGGGAGTATTTCACGCCCATCGTAAAGGATCGCGCAAAGGGGTACGACGCGACAACCAGTAACTACACTCGCAAGGAGGCGGAGGACGGCCTGTTGAACGATTTTTTTGGGCACCACTACTGGTACATCGGGGCGGAGCACGGGGAGAGTTCGGGCGACGAGGGATGTGTCATGCGGTACTCGTTTGCCTCGCTTTACGAGAAGAAGGGCAAATCCTTCGCCTGGTACTACATCAGCCAGACGCACAGTGAAAAACTGGGGATGGAGTTGTGCAGGTCGGCCAAGGGGACGGGGATTAATGATCCGGGGCGCAAGCCCCAGCCGCGGTATGGGGACGCGATGCGGGGCTGGGGGCCGTGTGCGGATCGGATCGTTTTCAACGATGCGGCGGCGTTGGAGCAAGCGCCATGAAGAAATGCGTGCTTATCGTTTTCGTGACTGTTGTTGCGATTGGTTCCAATCGCGCTGCCGGGGCGGATATCAAGAGCGAGTGGCTGCGCTATCGGATGGTGGACGGGTGGATGTTGCGATATTCGATTCGGGTGGACGACCAGGTTCAGTGGACGCGCGGGGCCGAGAATCACCAGGAGACACGGGTCGAGAGTTTGTCGCTGGCGATACCGTTGACCCAGGCGTCTGGGAAGACGGGGGCGCTGGTGAATTGGACGGGGACCGGGGAGGCGGACGTGTCGCTGTATCGTTCGCACCACATGACGAATCCCGGCCGTTCGGGCGGGAACACGTCGGCGGGGGGCGGAAAAGTGCAGGCGAAGGCGATTCTTTACATGGATCTGGACAAGGGGACGTACTACGTATGGGTCGATCCGGAACATGGTTGGCCGGTCCACAAAACCCTCGACAGCCATCCCCGCAGGCAGCCGGCCATTCATAGTGAGTCGGATTATCCCGCGGGGAAGAACGGGGAATCGCCCTCATTACTTTGGCTGCACAGCTACAAGAAGGAGAAGCTGCCGGAGAACGGGCCTGGGGCGAACAAGGGGTTGAAGCTGTCAGGCGGGCGGGATTTCCCGGTGGATGAGTGGCTGGCGGCGCATCCGACCATTACGCGCGAAGCGAATCACATCGAGTATCCGCACGAGGGGTCGTACCAATGGCAGCTTGTGCCGATGGGGGAGGAGTTGCTTGAGGTGGTGGTTGAGGCGAAGGATTATGATAAGTGGATGCCCGGGGCAGGGATGGACGAGAAGCACGCCGGGAATTTCCTGAACGTGGAGGCACGCCTCCAGCGGATCGATGGAAAACCACTTAAGCATAAGGCGAAACGGTTTACCTTCGAGCTGGAGAAAGTTTCGCAGGAGCCGGGGATTTGCATGAATTATCCGATGGGGGGAAAGGCATTGGACACCGCGGACCTGGCGTTTGAGCCGACCGTATGCGGCCTCGTCGTGGATGATGCGAAGGGGCAGACGGCGCACACCGCAAAGGGTGATTTTGACAGGAGCGCCGTGAAGGTCAGCTGTTTTGACCGCGGTGCGTTCGGGCAGTTGAAAGTGACGGCGGAGATGGAGGACGGGGAGTTGATCGTGGGGCATCTTGCCGGGAAGTCGGAGCAGACGCGGTTGCTGATTCCACGGCGGAGCCCAGGGTCGAACATCGCGGAGTACTGGAAAGAGACGGCCGGGGTGAAGAATTTGCCGGACGACGATGACTCGGAGAAGTTGCCTTCGGTGGGAAATACGGCGGGGGACGGGTTTACCTTGTACGAGGAGTATCGGGGGTTCATGGAGAACGGGAAGTATTTTCAAGGCGATCCGAAGAAAGTCGATTTCTTCGTGCGGAACTACATCGGCGCGGACGCGGCGCCCGGGATCAACCTGTTCGAGGATCTGACGGGGGCGGCGGTGCACCATCGATTGAATGACAAGGAATTCGACAAGCAAAAGCGGGTGATGAATGTGAACCATGCGCAGGGGGCGCATGCGGTGGATCAGCACGGGATTCACCTAGTGACGGCCCCGGGTTTTGACGGGGCACAGACGGTCTTTTCGAAGGCGGGCGTCCGCGGCCGACCGGTGATCACCATGCGGATCGAAGTGCAGCCGCGGGAAGCGGCGACTCCGACGATGACCAACGAAAACGCGCGGGTGTCGGACGCGATATTTGCATATGACCGGGCGGTCGCTCACGAGCTGGTGCATTCAGTAGGGGCCGAGCATCACGGAGCCGGGGACATGCACTGGGGTTTTAGTTTTGCATTCACGGATGACCCGCGGAACAAGACGGGGAAACCGCAGTTCTGGCTGTCGGGAACGACGCGGGCGGTGGAAATCACCGACGAGAAGACGGGGCGTCCCCTGGCGGAGGTGTGGGAACCGGACCTGATGCTGGCACGCGAAAAATCGCGGGAGTATTTCACGCCGGAGGTGAAGGACCGCGTAAAGAAGATGAACGGGGGAACCAGTAACTACACGCTCAAGGAGGCGGAGGACGCCCTGTTGAACGATTTTTTCGGGCACCACTACTGGTACATCGGGGCGGAGAACGGGGAGAGTTCGGGGGACGAGGGGTGCATCATGCGCTATTCGTTTGCCTCGCTTTACGACAAGAAAGGGAAATCGTTCGCGTGGTATTACATCAGCCAGAAGCACAGTGAAAGACTGGGGATGGAGTTGTGCACGTCGGCGAAGGGGACGGGGATCAATGACGCTCGGCGGAAGCCGCAGCCGCGGTACGGGGATGCGATGCGGGGCTGGGGGCCGTGTGCGGATCGGATTATTTTCAACGATGCGGTTCCGCTGGAGAAAGCGCCATGAAGAAACTTATTGTGTTAGGTGCAGTTTTAGTGATTGGCGCGATGGCGAGTTTTTCCGCAGCGGACACGGTTGCGCCCGAGGTCGGGTTGCGGGTAAATGGGCAGGCGAGCGGGGGGGAGAAGGCGCTCGAGCTTTGGCGGGGGGAGCCCGTGATTGTGGCCGTGGCATTGCGGAATCCGGTGCGTGGCGGGAAGGATGCGATATTGCTCGAGCCACCGGCGGGGGGGTGGGCAACACGGGTAAAGGTGGTGGTGACAGATGCGGCGGGCAAGAATGCGATGTGGGCGTTTGTGGTAACTGGGAAACCTTCGGCGGGCGGGTTGGCGTTGCAGCCGGATGCGATCACGACGCTGGTGCTGCGGATGGAGGCGAAGGATTCTGGCGCACTTGTACCTGGGATATATCAGGTGGCGGCGAAGTTGGAATTGGCGGATGGGAAGGGGTGGCGCGGCGTGAGTGAGAGCGAGGCGATCCCCGTGGAAGTGGTGGACGGCCCGGCGGCGCCGAAGGAAGCGGTGCTCGGGCGGCGGCAGATCTTGCGGGTAAAGGATGCATTGCTCGCGGGGGATCTGCCGCGGGCGGAGGTGGCGATGAAGGAAATGTTGAAAGCCGATGTCGAACGGCCCGAGGGGTTCGTGGCGATGGC
>JAQGHH010000276.1 GCA_028288945.1 Phycisphaerales bacterium | reverse complement strand
CAGCAACTAACAACCAGTAACCAGCAACCGTCCTCCCCCATGCTCATCCCGCTTCGCACCGACAGCCCGCTCCGCCATACGCCCTACATGAACTGGGCGCTGATCGCGACGAATGTCATCGTCTACGCCGTCACGATGGCCCACCCGGACATCACCTTGCGATACGGCCTTTCGCCCCGCCAGCCGCAGCTCTACCAGTTCTTCACCTATCAGTTCCTGCACGGGAGCATTCTTCACCTCGTCGGGAACATGCTGTTCCTCTACATTTTCGGGAACAACGTCAACGACCGGCTGGGCAACCTTGGTTACATCGCGTTTTATCTGGCGGGGGGGGTGTTCGCGGGGATTAGCTATGTGATCCTTTCGGGCGGGGACACGCCGATGGTCGGGGCGAGCGGCTCGATCGCGGCGGTGACGGGGGCGTACCTGGTCCTCCTGCCGCGATCGAACGTGACGATCGTCTACTTCTACATCCTGATCGGCACCGCCGAGATCGCCAGCCTTTGGTTCATCCTGTTCTTTTTCATCTACGACGTCTACCTGAACTTCACGGGCCACGACCAGGTGGCGCACACCGCGCACATCGGCGGCACGCTGTTCGGGTTCATCACGTGCGCGGTGCTGTTGACGCTGCACCTGCTGCCGCGGGACCAGTTCGACGCGGTGGCGCTGATCCAGCGTTGGAACAAGCGGAGGCAGTATCGCGATATGGTTTCAAAGGGGTACAACCCGTTTGAGTACACGCAGGCCGAGGCCGTGCGCCGCGGCGGCAAGCCGCCGCCCCTGCCCGATCCCCGCACGGCGCGCGTCATGGAGCTGCGCAGCGCGGTGTCGGACGCGGTCGCATCGCACGACCTTGACCGAGCGGCGAACCTATACGTGGAGCTGAAGACCGCCGACCCGCAGCAGGCGCTTCCGCGGCAACAGCAGCTCGATGTGGCCAACCATCTCGCCGCCCAACAGCGCTTCCCGCAGGCGGCGGAGGCGTACGAGACCTTCATTCAGCAATACCCCAAGTACGAGCAGCTCGAGCACGTGGAGCTGATGCTCGGCCTAATCTACGCACGCTACCTGAACCAACCCGACCGCGCCCGCGATTACCTGACGCGTGCCGCGTCAAAGTTCCATACCGGCCGCGAGCTGGAAATGGCCCGCGAGGAGCTTTCGCGTCTGGGACCGGGCGGGCAGACGGTCCCGCTCCCGCCGCAGCCGGGGAAGTGGCTGTGAGGGGAGGGTTCGGGGGTCAGGGTTCAGCAGGGAGGGGAGTCGCCGTTCCACGCGCGATCGATTTGCGATTTTCAACCTGCACTTGGATGTGGAGAGATTGCAAAATGCAAAGTGAAAATTGAGTGCGGCTGGCTTGTCGCTCCTCCAAACCCCGTAAGCCCATTTCCCCTCGACCTGGCGGCAGCCGTTTGCTTATAATGTTCGCGGATCGACGTGCTCTCACGAGGGCAGACGTGTTAGACAGGCCGCAAGTTGCTCTTACGCCGGGGTCGCAGGATGCTTTGGCGTCGGCGGAGATTGTCGGGTCTACCGGGTCTTGCCCGAGTTGCCGGGGGATGCTCGTCGGGCTGCCTGTCTCGGCGCGGTTTTGCCCGTCGTGTGGGGGCGATCTTCAGGCGTTGAAATCCACGTCGGTCAGCAACACGCCTCCTCCGGTGGCGGGTGCGGTTTCGGGCGGCGGTGGGTCGTCCGGGACGCGGCCGTCCTGGTCTGCGTCCCTGTTTCAAACACTGCGATTCCAGCCGTTGCCGCCTCCTTTGCCGGGGGGAACGAGGCGGTCGCTGATCGTAATGGGGTATGCCCGCGCACTATTTCGGCTGGGCAGCCGGTACGAACGCGGACTGGGCGCGAGCCATAATTCGGACGAGGCCCATCGCTGCTATTACAAAGCCGCCCGGCTGGGGGATCCGGACGCCCGGGCCCGGTTAACACCGGCTAATGAGGCCGGTCGCGGCATCACTCCGCCGCCAATCCTCTAGGGCTACCATCCTGCAATCCTGCCACTCGGCACATCCTTTGCCTATCACAGGCTGTTGGTTTTAGTTGCGTGCGCGGTAGCCGCGGCATAAGTCCTTTGACGGAGACGCGCGTTGGTAAGCATAAGTACTCAGTCTGGCATCGATACGCGGCCGGGCTCGGCCAACTCCCACGTCGACAATAACCACGTCGACGCGAGAGCGCCGAGCCCTGGCCATCATCGTTTGGGCCGCTGGTGGAGTGTCATTAAGCAAGCTGCCGCGGATTGGATGGAAGACAATGCGATGCGGCTGGCGGCCTCCCTCGCCTTTTACACGATGCTGTCGCTAGCGCCGCTCCTGGTGATTTCCATTAAAGTCGTCGGCGCGATCTTCGGGGAAGACGCCGCCAAGGCACAGGTCCAGGTCTACACCCGCGAATGGATGGGCGAGCGGGCGGCGTCCGCGGTGGCGCAGATGATCGGGCCCTTCGCCAGGCCGGGGGCCGGGGTGCTCGCGACGACGCTCAGCGCGATCATCCTTCTCATTTCGGCCAGCAGCGTATTCGGCGAGCTTCAGGACGCGCTCAACACGGTATGGGAAGTGAAGCCGCGGCCTGACCGGCGGATCTGGAACATCATTAAGGAGCGGTTTTTCTCCTACGTGCTCGTGCTGGGAACGTGTTTCCTGCTCCTGGTTTCGCTGATCATCAGCGCGGCCCTTTCGGCCCTGACGCGGTCGTTCGACGGCGACCCGCAGAGCATCCTCTGGGAAACCATCAACTTCATCCTCTCCTTCGCCGTTATCACCGTCCTGTTCGCATTTATATTCAAATACCTGCCGGACGTGAAAATCGGCTGGAATGACGTCTGGATGGGGGCGGCGGTAACGGGCGTGCTGTTCACCGTCGGCAAGCTGCTGCTGGGCTGGTACCTGGGGCGGGCCAGCACCACCAGCGTCTACGGGGCAGCGGGTTCGCTCGTGGCGATGTTGCTCTGGGTCTACTACTCCGCGCAGATCCTTTTCTTCGGCGCGGAGATCACCCAGGCCTACGCGCATCAGACCCGCCCGCGCGTGCAGCCGACGGAAAACGCGGTGAAGGTGACCGAGGAAGAGCGCGCCCAGGAAGGAATCCCCAGCAAGGAGCGCGTCCACGCCGCGGCCGGCGTGCCGCCGCCGAAATCGGGCGATGCCGCGCCCGACGCCCGGTAGGTTCGGCTCCGCCGAACATTGCTTCGCGATGCCGGGAATTCTCGGAACTGAGTAATCGAAGGAGGCTCTCGTGGCAGCGTCGAAGTCCTCGGTTGTTACGCTCGTCAAAGAGACTTACGCCACGTGGTCCAGCCATAATTCGATGCGGCTGGCCGCTTCGCTGGCATTTTACACGATGATGTCCCTGGCGCCGCTGCTCGTTGTCGCGCTCACGATCCTCTCCTTCGTCTACGGGGCGCATGCGCAGGAAAGACTTCAGGGGCAGGCCGGATCGTTCGTCGGGCCTGAGGGGGGGTCGGCCATCGCGCAGATGTTGCAGAAGGCGAGTCAGGGACATCAGGGCATCGTGGCCGCGGTCGTCAGCTTCGTCATCGCGCTCATCAGCGGCAGCGGGCTGTTCGTCAGCCTGCAGGACGCGCTCAACACCATGTGGGACATCAAGCCGCGCCCCGATGCGGGCTGGAAGGCGATGCTCCGCAACCGGCTGGTGTCGGCGGGGATGGTATTCGTCGCGCTCATTCTGCTGGTGGGCTCGTTCGCGGTCACCGCGATGCTCCATTCGGTGGTGAAGCACATGGGGCCTTTGGCCACGGTGCTCACCTGGGTGGGCGACATCGTGGTTTCACTGGGCCTGATCGCGTGTTTGTTCGCGCTGGTTTTCAAGTATCTGCCGGACGTGAAGATCTCCTGGTCGGACGTGTGGCCCGGTGCGGTCGTCACGGCCGTGCTGTTCATCCTGGGCAAATACGGACTGACGGCGTATTTTCGATATGCATCGGTCGCAAGCCCGTACGGGGCCGCGGGGTCGCTCGCCGCACTGCTCATCTGGGTCTACTACTCATCGATGCTGCTATTTCTGGGCGCGGCGTTCACGCGCGTTTACGCCGAGCGCTCGGGCAAACCGGTAGAGCCGGGCGAATTCGCCGTCAAGCTGACGGCTGAGGACCGCGTGAAGGCGGGGATCACGACGCCCCAGGACGTGCAGCAGGCGGCGACGGCCCACCCGGCAGCCCGGCGCGAGCGTCCGACGCCGGCCTGGCCGGAATACGCGCCCGACAGGGCGCGCGGCGTGGCCCCGATCGCCGACCGACGGTCCAAGAAGGCGCGGTACGTCGCCGCGGGCGCGGGGCTGGCGGTGGGGGCGCTGGTGGGCGGCCTGAGCGCGCTGACGATGACCAGCGAGGAGCGCCGCATGCGCCGCCGTGCCCAGGAGCTGCGGCTGCGCGACCGTTTGGAAGAAGCCGAGAGGCGCGTCCGGCGGGCGGGGAAAGTGCAGGATTATTTGAAGCGGATGGCGATGGGGGAGCGCATCGACCAGGTGGAAGAAGAGGTCCGCGAAATCGCCCGCCGGGTGGACAGGCATGGGCGGCGTGTCGCTGTTCCTCCTAGGGAGAGAGTAGGGCGAAGGTGAATCGTTTAGAGAGACAAACGGTGTGTTTTGTAAAGAGCCAGTACAGATGCGATCGCACTTTTTGCGAAAAGACGTACAGTGAACTCTCGCGCTTCACCCTCACCCCAGCCCTCTCCCTAGGAGGGAGAGGGAGCAGTAAATTCACTTCTTGAAAAACGTCTTCCCCTTCGAATTGAACTTGCTCAATCGATTGTTCACGTAAAGACCCTCGAGCAAAAATTCTCCGACCGCGGCCAGCGTGCCCGGGTCGCCGCCGTCGAGTTTCATTTCCTTGGCCAGCGCGGACGCCGCCTGCGAAAGCCCTTTGACGGCCTTCATGTTCGCGACGAATTCGTCGGCGGAGAGGTCGTCCCCGGCGGGGAAGGTGAGGTTGCCGCGGAACTGCTCCGTGATGCCTTCGTGGGCTTCGGGATCGTCGTAGCGGGCGAAAACGGATTTCACCGCCTCGCCCACCAGCGAGCGGATCAGCTTGTCCTCAGCGCCTTCCTCCTCCGCCAGCGTCATCTCGATCTTTCCCCGGCAGGAAGCCACGAGGAAATTCAAATCGCATATGCGCGGGACGACCCGCTTTTCGTCGGTCAGGATTCCCCGGCGCTCGGCGTTGCTGACGACCGTCTCGAGGTTCGCAATGCTCGTCCGCACCGACACGCCCGAAGCCTGGCTCACGTGCGGACTCGAGCGGGCGAGGCGCACGGTCTCTTCGACGACTTCGGACATGAACCGCGGCACGTCCACGCGTACGCCGCTGGCGGAGTCGCCTTCGCTCCGGTTCACCCAGGCGTTCTGCTCGGCGATCCGGATGCCTTCGTCCATGGTCTCCGGATAGTGCGTGCGGATGACCGAGCCGATACGGTCTTTCAGCGGAGTCACGATCCGGCCGCGGTTGGTGTAATCCTCCGGGTTGGCGCTGAAGACGAGGCAGACGTCCAGGTCGAGCCGGATGGGGAAGCCGCGGATCTGCACGTCGCGTTCTTCGAGCACGTTGAACAAACCCACCTGGATGCGCGGGGCGAGGTCGGGGAGCTCGTTGATCGCGAAAATCCCGCGGTTGGAGCGGGGGATCAACCCGAAGTGCATCGTCGATTCATCCGACAGATACCGTCCCTCGGCGTGCTTGACCAGGTCCACTTCGCCGATGAGGTCGGCGATCGTCACGTCAGGCGTCGCGAGCTTTTCGTGGTAGCGGTCTGAGCGGTGGACCCATTCGATCTTGGCATCATCGCCCTGCTCGGCAACGATGCGTTTGGCGGTTTTGGTGGAAGGGCGGATGGGGTCGTCATTAATTTCGACGCCGGCGAGCACGGGCATCCACTCGTCGAGGAGTTCGGGGAGCATCCGCAGGATACGCGTCTTGGCCTGCCCGCGCAGGCCCAGGAACAGAAGGTCGTGCCTGGAGAGAATGCCGTTGACGATCTGCGGGATGACGCTGTCGCGATACCCGATGATGCCGGGGAAAAGCTCCTCCCCCGCCTTAAGCTTGCGGATGAGGTTGCGGCGAATCTCGTCCTTGACGGACGAGGGGCGGTAGCCCGTTTCCTTGAGTTGTCCGACCGTTGCGGGGCGGGGATGAGTCATGTCTGACAGCCTTAGAATCCGGTTGACGACTTGCGCGCGGCCCATGGGGCCGGCGGGAAATTCACGACCCCTGATGATAGGCGCGCGCGTTACGGGAAATGCGAATTGAACGCAGAGACGCGGAGGCGCAGAGGTAGGACGGGGGGAGAGAGGAGGTCTTGTGACTCAGCGTCCCGCCCATGCGAGCGACGAGGCAATTGAGCACATTCTGATTGACTTTGCTATTACAAAAAGCACTCGCCACGGGCTGAACGCCTTGCCAAAGTGCTCTCTCCCCCCGTCCTACCTCTGCGTCTCTGCGCCTCTGCGTTCATTCACAAACTTATTCCTCTTCCTCCGGCGTTTTCATCCGCCGGGCGGACTCTGTCCACGCGTCAATATATTCCGTGGGTTTTCCCGGCGGGGACTGCCGCGGGCGGAAAAAGCGGCCGATGCGAAATGTAAGCAGGAGCCCGGCCATGAGGATGAACAGCACGAGCGCCAGGATCATCGTCGCGTGCGCGGAAAGCAGCTTCCGCTGGAGCGGATCGGCCCCGCGCGTCGCGGCCAACGCCGGGAACAGGTAGTACCACGACACGAACACCAACAGCACCACGAACCCGACAAGGTAAATCAACACCGCAATCGGCGACCGCCCGGGCCGGAATCTTCCCCCTCTCCCTTTCAGGGAGAGGGCAGGGGTGAGGGTCGAACCGTTGGAGTTGCGAGAATCGTTCGTGTCCACAGCTCCTCCACTTCCCATCCGCTCTCGCCCTCAGCACTTCCATCCCATTCTGAACTCTGCACTCTGCGCTCTGCACTTATTCTCCCCGTCCCCACTCCACATCCGCCCGCGCATTGATCGGGTGCTTCTTCTCCAATTCCCTAATTAGCTCCCGGTCTTCTTCGTCGAGGTTCTTGGGCACGATGATCTTGGTTATCACGATCTCGTCCCCTTTTTCCCCGGCACGTTCGATGCCCTTGCCCTTGAGGCGCAGCTTCGCGTGGCTGCTTGTGCCGGGGGGAATGGTTACCGTCACCTGGCCGTCGAGGGTCGGGACGGTGACCTTCGTGCCGAGCAGCGCTTCATACATGCTCAAGGGGAGATCGAGGTGAATGTCCAACCCCTCCCGGCGGAAATAGCGGTGGGGGGTGACGTGGGTGATGATGTAGAGGTCGCCCGGCTCGCCACCGGTCTGCTCGCCCTTGCCTTTGATCCGCACGCGGCTGCCGTCTTTGACGCCGGCGGGGATTTTCACATCGATCGTTTCAATGTGGCCTTCCCGGCTGATTTGCAGCGGGATGGTGACGCCGCGGGCCGCCTGCTCGAAGGTGAGGGTGACGGGGTGCTCGATGTCCTGCCCACGGGGCGGCTCGGCCCGGCGGCCGCGCGGCGCTCCCCGGCCGGTCGTCGGGCCGGAACGGAACCCGCCCGCGCCGCCTGCGCCTCGGGCGCCGAACAGTTGCTCGAAGATGTCGCCGAAATCGCCGGAGCCGACGTCGAAGTCTTCCACGCTTACGCCCGGGCTCGGCCGCCACTGGTTGTACCCGCCGCGGCCGCCTTGTTGCTGGGCGCGCCGGAACGGGTCGCCGTTAGGCGGCGGCGGACCGGCACCGACGCCGGCGTGGCCGAACTGGTCGTAATTCGTCCGCTTCGATGCGTCGCTGAGTACGTCGTACGCTTCCTGGATCTCCTTGAAGCGCTCCTCGGTCTCCTTGTTGTTCTTGTTGCGGTCGGGGTGATACTTGAGCGCAAGCTTGCGGTGCGCCTTCCTGATCTCATCGGCGGAGGCGGTTTTTGAAACGCCCAGGACGTCGTAATAGTCGCGCTTGGCCATGTGTCCAATCTTCAGTTCAGCCCGGCGGATGCCCGTGCGCGGTTGCGGTGACGAATGCACGGGCTCGAATCTTCGCCGTGGCCCTACAATTCTCCATCATAGCACGCCGTGAGGCGAGGGAGAATTCGGCCCGAAACGTGGCCCCGATTAGCCGTGCTGACATAAGGATACGCGATGTCCCATAACACCTGCCCGTTGCCTGATCGCTCAAAAGGCCCCGAAGATGCCGTCCAAAGGATGCTGGGCGCGAGACGGATCGCCGTCGTCGGCCTAAGCGACGATCCCTCCCGCCCCAGCCACGGCGTAGCGAGCTACCTCCGCTCCGCCGGCAAGGAAATCATTCCCGTCAACCCAAACTGCACAACCGTCATGGGCCTTAAGAGCTACGCCAGCCTGGAAGAAGTGCCGGGCGAAATCGACGTCGTGGACGTCTTCCGCCGACCCGAATACTGCTCCGAGATCGTCAGGTCCGCGATCGCGCTGGGCGTGAAAGGCGTGTGGCTGCAGAGCGGCATCACAAACCCTGAATCCCGCCAACTCGCCGCGAATGCGGGAATCGACTACGTGGAAAATCGGTGCATGATGGTGGAGGAAATGCGATTCCGTGCGGAGAGTTCAAGGTGACATGGGTTCTGCCTATAATCCAAATCAATCCATGGCTAAAACCCGCACGCAATTCCTCTGTAACCACTGCGGCTCAGTCCATCCCAAGTGGATGGGCAAGTGCCCCGACTGCGGCACGTGGGACGCCCTCGAAGAGTACAAAGCCCCGACCGCCGACCCCCGCGCCGAAGGCCGGGCGGGGGCAAACCAGACCGGCGACATCGCCCGCGGTGCTGAAGCCCTCACGCTCGCGCAGATCGACGAATCCGACACCCCGCGCCGCCCCAGCGGCATCAGCGAGTTCGACCGTATCCTCGGCGGCGGAATCGTCCCCGGCTCCGCAGTCCTCGTTGGCGGAGAACCGGGGATCGGGAAGTCGACGCTACTGCTGCAAGTAGCCCATGCTCTGAGCAGTGCTGAGGGGAAAGTGCTGAACGCTGAGGCAATACGAAAGGCGAAAGGCACGTCCTCGGGTTCTCTACTCAGCACTCAGCACTCCGCACTCGGCACTTCCCCCGCCCCCGTCCTCTACGTCACCAGCGAAGAAAGCGCCCGCCAGACCAAGCTCCGCGCCGCCCGGCTCGGCGTCGAATCGCCCGGATTGCTCGTGCTCGCGGAAACCAACCTCGAGCGGATCATCAACCAGATCCGCAAGACCAAGCCGGCGGTTGTCGTCGTCGATTCGATTCAGATGATCTACAAGCCCGATCTCCCCGCGGCGCCGGGGTCGGTGACGCAGCTGCGCGATTGCTGCATGGACCTCGTTTACCTGGCCAAGGCCAGCGACATCGCGGTCATCCTCGTCGGGCACGTGACCAAGGCAGGCACGCTCGCCGGGCCCAAGATCGTCGAGCATATTGTCGATACCGTCGTCTATTTTGAGGGTGACCGCTTTCACTCCCATCGCATTGTACGCTGCGTCAAGAATCGCTTCGGCTCGACGCACGAAGTCGGCTTGTTCGAAATGACCGGCGAAGGCCTGCGCGAAGTGACCGACCCGGGAAATCTCTTCGTCGAACAGTACGGCCCCGGCGGACAGCCCAGCGGCAGCGTCATCACCGCCGCCATGCAGGGTACGCGCGTGCTGCTGGTCGAAGTGCAGGCCCTGACCGCTTCCAGCGTGATCGGCGCGGCCAAGCGCAAAGTCAGCGGCGTCAGCTCCGACCGCGTCGCCATGATCATGGCCGTGCTGGAAAAGCGGGCGGAAATGCGTCTGGCCGCGGACGACGTGTTCGTGAACATCGCAGGCGGGGTAAGAGTGGCCGAGCCGGCGATTGATCTGGCGATCGCGCTGGCCATCGCCTCCGCCCACATGAACCGCCCGCTCTCCCCGGGCACGCTTGCGATCGGGGAACTGGGCCTGGGCGGCGAAGTCCGCACGGTCCCGCAGCTCGAGCAGCGCCTTAGAGAAGCCTCGCGCCTGGGCCTGGGCCACGCCATCATCCCCCACATGGGCGGCCACCTCCCCAAGCTGGGCGGAATGGCCCTGCACGAAGTGCGAAGGCTCTCGCAAGCGATGGCGGATATTTAGCGATGGCGGTGAGT
>JAQGHH010000261.1 GCA_028288945.1 Phycisphaerales bacterium | reverse complement strand
AACGGCGTTGCCGCCGTCGCCATGTCTTCCGTGTTCGATTCCAACCGCTCGATCAGCCCGTCGATCACTTCCGGCTCGATCTCCGGCTCATCCCCCTGCACGTTGACAATCACCTCATCGGCCAATCTCGCCGCGACCTCCGCAATTCGGTCCGTGCCGCTCTGATGGGCCGGCGAGGTCATCACGCAACGCGTCTCAAACGGCCGCAGGGCCGCGACGATGCGATCGTCATCGGTTGCCACGATCACCTGCCGCACCCGGGCGCAACGCCGCACGCGCTCGACCACGTGCTGGACGAGCGGCATACCGGTATCGGAGGCGAGAATCTTGGCTGGGAAGCGAGTCGATCCGAAGCGGGCGGGGATTACGACGGTCGCAGCCAAAGTCGGACCTCACAGGGCGGCCCAAAGGTCAACTTCAAACTGTAGGGGGAAGATAGTGGCATTTTCGCGGCTGTCAAATTCTGATGATGAACTCGCCAGCTTCCGAACTTCGTCGTCACTCATCGCTTACCGCCGAGTTGGCGATAGCCTGGATGCACGCCTGGCGTCAGTCCTTGCTGCCGACCGATTCGGGCGCATAACTCGGCCAGCGTGGCCCGCTCCTCTTCACTCAGGGCGGCACACAGGTCCCCCTCATGCTCCATCGCGATGCGCGAGATGTCGCCCAATGTCTGCTTGCCGCGTGCGGTGAGGTGCAGGGCATACGTTCGCCGGTCGTCCGGGCTGGGGACGCGCTCGACCAATCCCTTTTGCTCCAAAGTGTCGATCAGAGCCACCATCCGGCTGGGCAATACCCTCAAATGCTCGGCCAACGCCTGCTGGCTGATGCCCGGGTCTGAGTTGATCTTCATCATCAGGCCGGCATCAGGGGGCGAAAGCCCGATCGCCGACAGACGCTCGCCAAACCGCCCGGCGGCGTGCGCGCCAAGCTGCGAAAGCAAAAAAGCCACGCCCATCGGGCCACATGAGCCCGCCTCGCGATTTTTCGGTCCATGCTCCACGGCCAAATAGTAGCATTTTCAAATCGTTCATGATATGAATCATTCTGTCGAACAATAATTTCATTGTCAGTGTGGCAAGGAGCCTCTCATGACCACTCCAGTTTCCTCAGTTCCCACTCGTACCAAGTTTAGCGACTGGCTTGGCTTGGTGTTCGCCGCAGTCATGTGGGCCATCTTCCTCATCGGGTGGGGGTTCGACATTCAGTCTTTCGTCTGGTTTCTCGCGACGCTCGCGGTCTACCTCGTCATGACCTTGCTCTTCTTGGTCTGGTGGTTCACAAGGCGATCGTTCACTTGGAGTCAGCGGCTCATGGCCTTCGCCAGTGCGCTGGTGCTCGGCGTGTTGGCCGGTTATTTGAGCGCTCACGCGATCAGGCCGCCCATCTACCTGGGGTTGTTCGGCCTGCCGATCGTGCTGGGAATCTGGTCGGCTTGGGTCCTGGCGACGTCGCGCCGTGTCGGGCGTGTCCGATTGGGCGGATTGATCGCCTGCCTGATGGCGGCTTGGGGCTTGTTCCTGCTGATCCGCGTCAACGGATTGCAGGGGAATATGCGCGCCGATATCCATTGGCGCTGGACTCCGACGGCGGACGAGATGTTCCTCGCCGAGCACTCGACGCGAGCAGCAGCCGCCACGACGCTGCCCGCCGGACGACGCCTCGAGCTTCGGCCCGGCGATTGGCCGGGCTTCCGCGGCCCTGACCGCGACGGCGCCGCCCGTGGCCTGAGCGTCGCACTCGATTGGCCGCAGTCACCCCCCACGATCCTCTGGCGGCAACGCGTCGGGCCGGCGTGGTCGTCGATGGCGATCGTGGACGGCTGCGTCTTCACACAGGAGCAACGCGGCGAGCGAGAGGCGGTCGTCTGCCGCGACGCGCTCACAGGCCGCGAGATATGGGTGCACGATGAGCCGGCGCGGTTTGAGGAAGCGACGTCCGGCCCCGGCCCGCGGGCCACGCCGACGTTTGCCGGCGGGCGAATCTACGCCCAAGGCGCCTTGGGAACGCTCAACTGCCTGGACGCCGCCAGCGGTCGCCTGATCTGGTCGCGCGACCTCCGTGCCGACGCCGGCGCGGCGCTTCCGTTATGGGGATTCTCCAACTCGCCCCTCGTCACGGGCGACCGCGTGATCGTCTTCGCCGGTGGCGAGGGGAAGAAGGGGCTGCTGGCGTACTCACTGGACGGCGGCCCCCCACTCTGGACCGCCGACGCCGGCAAGGCCAGTTATGCCTCCCCGCAGCCGCTCGATCTCGGGGCCGAGCGGCAGGTCCTCATCTTCGCCAATGAGGGACTGTTCGCCATCGACCCCGCGACCGGCCGGATCCGCTGGCAGTTCCCAATCGAACGCGCCGTCGGCGTGCCTTCCGTGCTCCAGGCATGTCGCGTCAGCCCCGACTCGCTGGCCCTTGGGAATGGCGCGGTATTCGGGGTCCAACGTGTCCAAGTCTCATCCGACGGCCGCTCGGCAACGCGCGCGTGGGCAACCCCGCGAGTGAAGCCCGCGTTCAGTGACATGGTCTACCACAACGGTTGCATCTACGGCTTCGACGGCACCGTCTTCTGCTGTGTCGACGCCTCGAGCGGCGAGCGCAAATGGCGCGACGGCCGCTACGGCGCGGGGCAGGTGCTTCTGCTGGCGGATCAGGGCGTGATGATCGTCACGTCAGAAGATGGCCAGGCAATCCTCCTACGCTGCAACCCGCAGCGCAACGAGGAACTCGGCCGCGTCCAGGCGGTCAGCGGAAAAACATGGAACCACGCCGCTGTCGCGCAGGACCGACTCTTCGTCCGTAGCGATGGGGAAATGGCGTGTATTCAGCTCCGGGCGATCGGCCGGCGGTGAGCCAAGATGATCGCTGAGAATACGACAAGGGCATAAAAGAAAGCCGCCTCCACGACGAGGCGGCCTTCCAGGAGTCACACGGCGGGCGACAAAGCGGCGTCATCGTGGCAGGGGTTTTCAACCCCTACGAGAAGCGTTCGACGTGACAAAGACGATTTGGATCCCCTGCACCGCCCGCAAGGGTTGAAAATCCGTGCCACGAAAGCGTCGCTTGTCCGGGTTCGTGTAGAGCCCGCTGACTGTCGGGTTGAATATAGCCGCGCTTTCGCCGGCGGGAATTTGGTTTGCAAAAAGAGAAAGGCGTTTGGCCGTTCGGGGAGACCCGTCCGGAAACTGGGGAGCTTCTGTGGCGTGGTGGGCGCGAAAATCACCGCGCGAGGGCCGGATTCGTCGGCTTGGGCTCGGCGACGGCGACCACCAACGCGCTCAGGCTCGCCGGTTTGGCAGGCTTGATCGTGCGGGCGAACATTTGCAGCGTGGCACCGGTCGTCAGCACATCATCGACGACCACCACGTGCCGTCCGGTAATCTCTGATGGGTCCGTCAGGCGGAACGCGCCGCGCAGATTGGCCAGCCGGCGCTGGCGCGAATGCAGATGAGTTTGCGTTTCCGTCCACCGTCGGCGGACCGCCGGTTGCGCCACGGGCAGCTTGCACGCCTGCGCGATCCGCCGGGCGATCACCTCCGCCTGATTGAACCCGCGCCCCCATTGCCGCAAAAAGTGCAGCGGCACGGGAACCAGGCAATCGGCCTCGGTCAGCAGCGCTTTCACCGATTCCTCCCCCAACAATCGATCGGCAAAAAACTCCCCCACAGCCCACGCCCGGTGATACTTCATTCGATGCACCAGCCCCCTGAGCGGCGGATCAAAGGGCGTCAGCCGGACGATCCGCTCATAGTGCGGCACGCCCCTTCCGATGCAATACGGACACGGCGCGTTGGGATAACCCAGCGGCAGCGCGCAAAGCGGGCACGCCGGGGTAATGGTCAGATGATCCAGCTCGACTGAGCATGCGTCACAAAGAAATGAATGCCCGCTGTACCCCCGGCAACTGGCACAAAGAGCCGGGTAGCAGAAATCAGCAACATCGCGAAGAACCTGGGTCAGCCGCACGGGCAAGATTGTAGCAGGGAGCGTTTCCCGTGACACGGGCGGCCCGCCCGCGGTGGCGGTAATCCGCCGCGTTGATGGGATTTGTGAGTTGCGACGGGCCAAACCTATGCGCCAAGCCCCCCAAGCAGCCAAGAACGCCAAGAAGAGAA
>JAQGHH010000257.1 GCA_028288945.1 Phycisphaerales bacterium | reverse complement strand
TGTGTACTCTGGAATTCCCGACGCGCCCCGCCCACAATGCTCCCCGCCCGCAGCCAACGGAGGCCCGCGGGACTGATTCGTTTCATGCGCCCGATTCGCGCCGGGATGCCCTATGACTCATCTCGCGGCGACGCCCCGCCCGCTTTCGGCCGGCGGCGCGGAACGCCTCGCCCGATACTTCTGGCCGATCGCGGGGGCGCTCCTGGCACTGCGCCTTGTCATCGACGCGCGCGCCGAGTTGGTGCCCGATGAGGCGTTCTACTGGACGTGGACTCGGCATCTTTCGGCCGGGTATTTCGATCATCCGCCGATGGTCGCGTGGATGGTGTGGGTTTCCACCAGGCTCCTGGGCAACACCGAGCTGGCCGTGCGGCTGCCCGCCGCGATCCTTTCGCTGGGATCGCTGGCCGTTCTCGTGAGGCTTGCCCGTCGGCTGCTGGGAGATTCCCGGGCGGTGGGATTCGTCATCATGATGTGGATCGCGGGGCCGCTGCTGCCCGTGATCGGGACGATCCATACGCCGGACGCGTCCGCGACGTTTTTCTCGGTCTGTGCGCTGGCGTGTGCCGTGCGGATTTCGGATTGTGACGATGGTAATGATTCTAGGGATAATTCGGATCGCGCCGGTGCGGGCGGGTTGTGGGTCCTATTCGGGTTATTCACGGGACTCGCGCTCTTATCTAAATACACCACCGTGCTCGTGCCCGGCGGGGTCGGTTTGGCGATGCTTACCTCGCGCCGTGGGCGGGCTCATCTCGCACGCCCGTGGCCGTATCTTTCGGCGCTCGTGGCGCTGGCGGTTTTCTCTCCGGTCATCTACTGGAACGCCTCGCACCAGTGGGCTTCTTTCCTGTTCCAACTGCGTCACGGCGCGAGCGGCGACATCGCCGAGGACGCGCACGGGGTGCTGAAGATCCTGCTCCGCCGGGCGGGCGGGCTCGGGGAGTTCGTGGGGGGGCAGGCGGTCGTCTGGACGCCGGTGTTGTTCGTCGTCACGCTCATTGTGATCGTAGTGAACTGGGGCAAATACGGCAGGCTGCGCAACGCCGACCGCACGCTGCTGTGGTGCGGGACGCTTCCCTTGATCTTCTTCGGCTGGGCATCGACAAGGTCGCACGGCGAGATAAACTGGCCGGCGTTCGCGTACTTCCCGCTGAGCCTTCTAGTCGCCCGCTATTTGAGCGAAAATTGGGAAGGCAATCGGGTACACTGGGTGCGAAAGGGCTGTGAAGTGGCGCTCTGTTTCACCGTCGGCGTGCACCTGCTCGGCACGCCGTCGATCCAACAGCGGCTGCTGAAGTGGCACTGGCCCATCCCGCACCAGGTCACCGACCTCTCGGGCTGGCGCGAGTACGGCAGACAACTGGCGCAACGGGCAAACGGCGCACCCGTCGTCTGCAACCGCCACCAGGACGCGGGAGAAGCCGCGTTCTATATGCCCGGCCAGCCTGACGTCTGGTGCGAAGGCATCGGCTTCCGCACGACCGCCTTCGACTACTTCGACCGCGGCCGGCCGGATTATGCGAATACGCCGCGAGTGCTGTTCGTAGGAAGGCACGCGGAAATGTTTGCCGAGGCGTTTCATTATCCTTTCATGCGCCGTGAGCGAGATGTGGTATTGCCGGGGCTTGGGAAGAACCGGGGGCGGACCGTGACGCTCGTAGAACGTGCGAAAGAATAGGAGCCAGAAGCCGGGAGCCAGAATGGATAAGGAAGCGGATTTTGACCTTGACTGAAACTCTTGACCCCTTGAACTTTTGAACCCTTAAACTCTTGAACCCCTACACCGTCCGCAGAATCGACGTCTGGATCGGCAAGCCCATGTGCTTCGCCCTCACGGCTTTGCGCTGGCTGCTTTCACCACTGGCGAAACTGCGTCCCCCTCCCGGCCCCGTGAAGAAGATCCTGCTCGTGAAGATGATCGAACAAGGCGCGACCGTTCTCGCCTACCGTGCGATCGCGCGGGCGGTCGAGATGGTCGGCCGCGAAAACGTCTACTTCTGGGTCTTCCAGGAAAACCGGTTTATTCTCGATCTGCTGGAGCTCGTGCCGCCGGAGAATGTGCTGGTGATCCGCGCGAAGAAGCCGTTCACGCTCTTCCTCGATCTGCTGACCACCACTTGGCGCGCCCGACGGTTGGGGATCGACGCGACCGTGGACATGGAATTCTTCAGCCGGGCATCGGCGATCCTCGCCTTCCTCACCGGCGCCCGTCGCCGCGTCGGCCTGCACCGCTTCACCACCGAAGGCCCCTACCGCGGCAACCTGCTCACGCACCGCGTGCAGCACAACCCCTATCTGCACACGGCCGCCGCTTATTACCTGCTGATCGAAGCGCTGAACGCCGACCCGTCGCAGACGCCGCTGATGAAAGTACCGGTGCCGGATCTGGATTTCGCCCCGCCGACCTTCGTCCCCCGCCCGGCGGAAGTGCAAAAAGTCCAGGCGACCTTCGACCGCCTGGCCGGCCGGCCCGTCGGGCGGCCGATCGTGCTGATCAACCCGAACGCCAGCGATCTGCTCCCTCTTCGCCGATGGGCGACGGAGCGGTTCATTGAGCTCGGCAAAAGGATCCTCGCCGAGCATCCGGACGTGACGCTCGCCGTGACGGGTGCGCCGGACGAGGCCCCTGCCGCCCGGAAAGTCGCCGCGCAGATCGGCCCCGACGTCCTCACCCTCGCCGGCGAAACGACGCTCCGCGAGCTGTTCGTCGTCTACACGATGGCCGACGTGCTGATCACCAACGACAGCGGACCCGGCCACTTCTCGTCGATGACGGACATCACGTCCGTCGTCCTCTTCGGCCCCGAAACCCCGGCCGTCTTCGGACCCCTCGGCCCGAACACCAACGTCGTCCGCACCAACCTCGCGTGCAGCCCCTGCGTCAACGCCTTCAACCACCGCTTCTCCCCCTGCACCAACAACGTCTGCATGCAGGGGATCGAGGTCGAGCAAGTCTATAAAATCGTGGACGACCGCCTGTCGCGCCGGGGGCGCTTGCAGCTCACCGTCCTCCCCGCCGGCAGAGGGGTAGGCCGCCGGGAGGCCGAGGCCGTGCCGCAGGAATGAACCCCCACCGTGAGTTGAGCGGATGCCCTGCTTGGCATGATGTAGTCATATAGGGTGGGGGTATTCGCCCGCGGGCTTCCGATCACAAGATGGTGGAGGGGTACGCCCACCCCTACACATTGTTCACGATGAACCCGAGTACGGCGGGTTTTTGCGCGGCAGGATTGCACGCCTCGATGGTCGTCAATTGATCGTCGTGTATTGCCGTCCGGACGCGTTGGCGAGTGATGTCGAAAGAATGCGACGGTTCCTTGTTGGAATTGCCAGCGC
Source organism: Phycisphaerales bacterium (assembly GCA_028288945.1). Classification (GTDB taxonomy): domain Bacteria; phylum Planctomycetota; class Phycisphaerae; order Tepidisphaerales; family Tepidisphaeraceae; genus RYN-428. Next base: position 5,918 of record JAQGHH010000257.1, on the reverse strand, counting down.
TCCCGTTCCCATTGACGCCGATGCCCTCGTCATTAGTGACAACGCGGACATTTACGGGACACCGGCCGACATCTCCGATCGAGCAAAGGGGGCAAGCCGATCCGAATAGGGTCCGCGAGGCGACTGCCGCATTAGCTCCATTCTGCGGGCTTTTCGAACAACATCGGTTTGAGGCGAGATAGAATCGTCTGGATGAACATTCGCGCATCCCACGGCGGTCTTGTCGTCATTCTCGCGGCGATCCTCCTTGCGCTTTGTCATGATCAAACCGGCGCGGAACCCCGCTCGGATTCGGCGCCGGCGGCGCCTGTCGTTCAGCCGGTGCCGGCCACAAGGCCAAACGAGATTCCGCCGATCGACCTGAACGGGTTGCCTCCTCGGACCACGGTGTTTGGCCCACCGACTGAGAAGTCACCGGCCTGGCTCCAAACGCATCTGCGAATCGGGCATTTGCCGGGGTACGACGACCGGATGGTCAAGGAGTTCCTCAAGGCGGGGTACAACGTCGTGACCGTCAATGCGCTCGCGCGGTGGGACCGCGTGGGGCCGTCCGCCGGGCTTTATTCGGAGAAGGAGGCGAAAGACGCGGACGCCTACCTGCGGCAGATCGTCGAGACCGTGCACGCCGGCGGCGCGAAATCCATCCTCTACATCGGGCCGGTGCAGGTCCCCTGGCTGAGTAAGGAGTTTGTCGCGGCGCATCCGGAATGGCTGCCGACGGGCGCGGACAGAAAGCCAGTTTCTCCCGTGAACTTCGCCAACATTCGCGGCGGATACGCCGACTGGCTCTGCAAGCAACTGGCGTACGTCGTCAAGACCTACGGCGTGGACGGATTCTGGATGGACGGCTTCGCGCCGCCGCATCTGCATACCTATGACGACGCAACACGAGACGCGTTTGCCAAATTCTCGGGCGGGAAGGAGATTCCCGCGCCGGGAGATTTTGATCCGGTCGCCAACTCGGTCGCCCGGCGGTATCTCGACTGGCATGAGCAATATTTCGTCGAATTGGCCGGGCGCATGCGGGCGGCGGTGCGGGAAGCCAATCCCGAGGCGGTGATCTTCGCCAATCACTCCGGCTGCCGGACCTGGTACGACACGGGCTACAACATGGGGGAGTATCCGCTGGCGTATAGCGGCGCGATCGATGTCTCCTCCATCGAGCTGTATTGGGACGCGCCGGGGGATGCGCTCTATCAGCAGTTTTGCTATGCGTTCCTCCAGGGTGTGACGCACGACCGCGGCGCGACGACGTGGGTGCAACCGACGGAGCACGGCGTATCAGGGGTTTGCTCGCCGGTGGAGATTCAGCTCCGCGGGCTCGAAGGGCCGCCGTGGGGCGTCTATCCGGAATTTGTCGAGTCGGCGTTGCGCGAAGAGTACCACGTGCTGCACGCGAACAACATGAAGGCGCGGGAGGCGTGGTGGGAGAATTCAGAGGCACTGCCGTACGTGGCGGTGGTGGCGTCGGAGCAGACCCGGCGGCTCTACGGGCGGGCCGCGATGCCGGCGTATTTCTCCCACACGCTAGGGGCGTTCCGGGCGCTCTTCGAGCAGCACTGGCCGGTGCGCGTGCTGACGGAGTATGACCTGGAATCGGGCGACTTGGGAGGGGCGCGGGTGTTGGTTCTGGCGAACGTGGCGTGCCTGTCGGACCGCGCCGCTGAGGTCGTCCGGCGGTTCGTGGCGCAGGGAGGCGGGCTTGTCGCCACGCTCGAAACTTCGCTGACGGATTCCGACTACCAACGCCGGCCCGACTTCGCGCTGGGCGACCTGCTGCACGCGAAGTATGTGAAGACGTTACAAGTCGAGCAGCGTGATCAGACCGTGCGCGTCCGCCTGGAAGGAGAGCACCCCATCACTTCCGGCGCGCTGCTGCGAAGCAAACAGGCGACCGCCTGGACCAACCCCGCCGGCCCGCCGACGGCTGCGGGGCCGCTCATGCTGATCGCCGCGTGCGCGCAGGTACAGCCCACGGAAGGCGGGCAGGTGGTGGCAACTTTCGAATCGGCCAGCGCGGATGCCGCGGGCGCACCGCATCCCGCGATCATCACATCAAGCTTCGGCAAAGGCCGCGTGGTCTACTTCCCGGCGGGCGTGGACAAGGCGATGTACTTCTTCCCCGACGCGTACTTGCGGCAATTGCTGGCCAGCGCCGTGCGCTGGTCCGCCGGGGACGTGGCCCCGCCGGTGGAAGTGCATGGCCCCCTGCTGCTCTCGACCACCTTCCGCCGCCAGCCCGCCCAGCGACGGGTGATTGTCCACCTGCTCAACGACCACAGCTCCTACGGCCGCCATTCCGTCGGCCAGCGCGTCGAGCCGCTGCCCAAGGAAATCCGCGCCCGCTACGGCCTCCCCGCCTCATCGGAGCTTCACGGCCAGTGGCCCATCCGCGAGGAAGTCATCCCGTTGCACGACATCACGGTGCGCTGCCGCTTGCCGGGCATCACCCGCGCGACCCAGCAGCCTGAGGGCCTGAATCTTCCGATCACCCGCACGGCGGATGGGATCGTGGTGACGGTGCCGAAGGTGGGAATGCATTCGATGGTGGTGTTTGAGGGGGAGTGAAGTCGCCGACCGTTGCACCCAGGCCGTTCACCAGGCGCTCAATCTGAACTTCGCAGCTTTTTGTATTAGCGGCCGAATGGCCGCTAACGGCTGTCACTTCCGCATTTAGCGCAATGCGGAGCTTCAAGCCATCCCAAACTGAAAACCAGCAAACTCCGCAGTATTGGCTCGCGATTTGCGAGGAACCGAATGAATCGACCAAGGACATTGTCGTGCGCAAAAAAGAAGACCAACCCGCGGGAAGTGAGCCCAAAGGCAGCGGCGCTGCCCCCGCCGCGAAGCCTCGATCGCGATGGCGGTTTTTTCGGCGCGCGGTATTGGTCCTGATCATCCTGTTGATCGCCGGGCGGTTGGCGATGCCGCGGGCGATTCGCTGGTACGTCAACCGAACGCTCGATCAAAGCACCATTTATCAGGGGAAGATCGGCGAGGTCGAAGTCCATCTGTACCGCGGCGCCTATTCCATCCGCAACGTGCGCATCGTCAAAATGACCGGCAACGTCCCGGTGCCGCTGTTCGCGGCCGACCGCGTCGAATTTGCCGTTCAGTGGAACGCGCTGCTGCACCGCAGAATCGTCGGCAGAATGTCCATCGAAAAGCCGGAGCTCAACTTCGTTGACGCACCCAATTCCGCGGATTCACAAACGGGCGCCGGCGGGCCGTGGCTGAAGATCATTCGAGACCTCTTCCCCTTCAAGATCAACAGCGCGCAGGTTCACGACGGCTCCATCCACTTCCGCACCTTCGAGTCGGAGCGGCTGGTGGACGTGTATCTGAGTGATCTTCAGGCTTCAATCGACAACCTCACCAACATCAGCAACGAAGTCACGCCGCTGCTTACCACGGTGGACGCGAAGGCAGTGGCGATGAACGACGCGAAGTTCGAATACAAGATGAAGCTGGACCCGTTTTCATACCGGCCGACGTTTCATCTGACGGTGCGACTGATCGGACTGGACGTGACAAAGATCAATGATTTGGCGCTCGCCTACGGCAAATTCGATTTCAAGAAAGGGTGGTTCGACCTGGTGCTCGAGGTGGATGCGAAGGAAGGGCGGATCGCCGGATACGTCAAGCCGCTGTTCCGCAACCTCGTCGTGTTCAGCCTGATCAAAGACGTCAAGGAAGACAATCCCTTGCAATTTTTCTGGCAGGCATTGGTCGGTGCGGCGACGCAGATTCTCAAGAATCAGCCTCGCGATCAGTTCGGGACCCTCATCCCCTTCACGGGCGACGAAGCGACCTCCAAGCCCGACATCCTTGCGACGATCGGTAACGTACTTCGCAACGCGTTCGTCCGGGCGTACCTGCCGAAGTTGGAGAACGGTCCGCCGGATACGGGCCTGCAGTTCGATCCGCCCCAGGTGAGCGATCCTATTTCCGCCGGAGACCCGCCATGAGAAAGGTTGCCATCATGCCCATTACCCGAAGTTCCGTTGTGATTGCTTTCGTAGCCTCGACGACGCTTGTGCTATTGAACGGCTGCTCAAGCGGCGAGAAGAAAAAGCCTGACTTCTTCACCTCGGGAAACCGTGAGGCGGATCAGCGTGCCGAGCAACGGATGGCCAAGGACGAGCAGTTGAAGGACGCCAAGTCCGCCGGTTCGAGCGAAAAAGCCGATGCGAAGAAGTCTCTCTACGACCGACTCGGCGGGGAGAAGGGCATCACGGCGATCGTCGATGATTTCGTCCCCCGCGCGATGTCAGACCCGCGCGTTAATTGGGACCGCAAAGGGGTCAAGCGGGGCGGCTTCTCCATTCACCGCGGCCGCACGGTGACCTGGAACCCGACCCCCGAAGCTGTGCAACAGCTCAAGAAGCACCTCGTGCAGTTCTTCTCGCTCTCAAGCGGCGGCCCGGCCGTCTACGAAGGCCGCGAGATGAAGGAGGCCCACGCCGGCCTGCACATCACGAACGCCGAGTTCGACGCGAGCGTGGGCGACCTGAAGGCTTCGATGGATAAGCTTCAGGTCCCGCTGAAGGAGCAGAAGGAACTGCTGGCGCTGATCGAAAGCACGAGGCCACAGGTGGCGGAGGAGCGGTGACGCGTGCTTGGTGACCGTGGCGACGTTGGAAATGCATTTCGATAGTTGTGTTTGAAACGGCTTCGCCGCGGCAAATAAGCGGTTGGATTTTCGGAGGCATCGGCGCAACAGAACTTCCCTGGGCGGCCGGGCGCGGGCTGCGGACGGGTGGCCACGAACGGCCGCCGATCCTATTTGCGGGATTCGGGCGGGAAAATGTCAGAATATCGTTGGAAGTTGAGGTAAGGAGGCGGTTCGCGGCACCGTTCGTATTTCGGATCATAACTGCTTCACAGGCCTTGGATTAGGAATCCAGCCTTAAGTACTTAGGACGTTAAGTATTGCCCATGATTGCCCCGAATTGCCCATGTTTTTGAGTGGGTCAACGAAGGGACCAGCAGACACAGGGAATTGCTCGACTCATTGGGACGTTGCCTGTGCGCAAAACAGCAGCATCAGGTGTTTTGGAAGTGCGGGTCGGTGGCCGTTTGCACTTTTTGCCCGGCGAGGATGGCCATCGCGGGGAGCACGGCGGCGAGGAAGCGGGTGTCGGCGGTGACCATTCCTCCCACCGACAGGCTTGCGATCTTGCCGTGGGGGAGGAGGACGACGGGGTCGGTGATCGTGCTGCCGGGGGATGGGGAGAGGCCGGCGGCGATTTCACTGCTGAAGACGGCGCCTTTGATTTTCACGGGGCCGATGGTGGCGGCGGCGAAGGTGTCGTCGGTGGTGCCGAGCTGGTTGTCGGGGCCGGCGTTTGCGCCGGCGAAGATCCTGGTGTTGGAGAAGTTCGCGTTGACGGTGAGGGGGCCGATCCCTTTGGGCACGGCCCACGCGCCGCCGGTGACGGAGCCGGTGATGGTGGCGGCGTGCAGGGAGCCCTGAAGCGCGAGCGTGGCGGCGAAGTCGCCTTTGACGTTTAGCGTGCCAATTGACGGGGCGATGATTGTGTTTTGGCCGGCCCAGGTGCCGGTTTGCAGCGACGAGATCGGGCCGGCGGCGGTGAGGTGGACGCCTTGCAGGACTTTGCCGGCGATCGTGGCGTGGGCCTTGCCGGCGAGGGTGATTTGCGCGACCGCGCCGCCGGCACCGACGTCGCCCAACGTGACCTGGCCGACGTTTCCCAGGAAGGTGAGGGAGGAGTCGATGAACGCGCCGGAGGCGTCGAACGCGCCAATGACGCCGTTGACGGTAACGGCATCGATGGTCGCGGGGCCGGATTTGCCGGCGGTGATCTTCAGGCGGCTTCCGGAGGTCGTGCCGCTGACGCTCACGGTGACGGGGGAGAAATTCGGGTCGGAGACGGTCGCGATCCCCGGGCCGGTGA
>JAQGHH010000241.1 GCA_028288945.1 Phycisphaerales bacterium | reverse complement strand
GGTTGGACGCCGGGATCGGGCCGATCCTGCTGCACGGGGCGGTGCATGCGCTGACGGAGGCTTACCGGGAATCGGGAATCGCGCTGCCGCCCGCGGAGCACGCGAGCGCGGAAAACGCGAAGCTCCATCGCGGCCGCGCGCTCGTCATCGCGCCCCCCTCGGCAATGAACTCGACGTGGTCGCGCAAGTTCGCGCCGTTTTCCACGGGCGTAGCCTCCGGCTGGATGCGCGTGCGCGGTTTCCGCAGACGCCGGTCGGCGGACCGCGGGTTCGTCCTGTCCGACCACGTCGATTTCCCCGCCCTTCTGGACACCATCGAGCAGACCGGCGCGGAGCACGTCATCGCCACTCACGGGTACACGGACGCCCTCGTCCGCCTTCTGTCCGAACGCGGCCGGCGCGCATCGGCGATGGCCACCCGCTTCGGCGGCGAGGAAGAGGAATCGGATGCGCCAACGCCCGACGTGTCTCCAGCAACACGCACATCCGACAATGACTCCTCCAAATCCGCGGAGGGCGACCCGGCGTGAAAGCGTTCACCGACTTGTACCTGCGACTCGACGAGAGCACGCGCACCAGCGCAAAGGTCGACGCGCTTTCTGATTACTTTCGCACCGCCCCGCCGCGCGACGCCGCGTGGGCCGTCTACGTTTTGTCGGGACGAAAAATCGGGCGGTCCGTCTCGTCGCGCCTGCTGCGGGAACTGGTAACGGAAGCCTCCGGCTACCCGGGGTGGCTTGTTGACGAGTCGTACCACGTCGTGGGCGATTTGTCGGAAACGCTGTCTTTGCTCGTGCCCATAGGCCCACAGGCGCCGGAGCCGCCGCCGCTGCATGAAATCATCGAACATCGGATCAAGCCGCTGGCGAGCGTCACACAAGGCACCCAGCGTCAACTCATCCTCGCCACCTGGGCGCAGCTCAACACGGAACAGCGCTTCGTATTTCACAAACTCCTTGCCGGGGAATTTCGCGTCGGCGTCTCCCGGCAACTGCTCATTCGCGCGATCGCGCAAGTCGCGGGCGTGGAGCCCGCCCTGATCGCTCACCGCCTGGCCGGCAACTGGATTCCCGACGATCAAACGATGGCCCGCCTGCTGGGTGGCGCGGAGGGCGGAACGACCGATCCGGGCATGCCCTACCCGTTCATGCTCGCGCACCCGCTGCATGAGCCGCTGGAGTCGATCGGGCCGATCGCGGACTGGCTGGTCGAATGGAAGTGGGACGGCATCCGCGCCCAGATCATCCGCAGGGCCGGACGCACCACCCTCTGGTCCCGCGGCGACGAAGTCGTCACCGCCACCTTCCCCGAGATCACGCAAGCCGCGACATCACTCCCCGACGGGACAGTGCTTGACGGCGAAATCGTCGCGTGGGATGAGGCCGCCGGCCGCCCCCAGCCGTTTACAAAGCTGCAGCGCCGACTGAACCGCAAAAGCTTTGAGATGACCTTCTGGCCCGAGAACCCGGTGACGTTTATCGCGTTCGATGCGCTCGAAATAGAAGGTGCCGACGTCCGCGGCCGCCCGCTTCGCGAGCGGCGCGAACTGCTCACTTGGGTCGTGAAAGCCGTTCATCCCACGACGGCCTTGCGGCTCTCCGAGCCGGCGGTACACGAGACGTGGGACGCCGTCAGTGCGGTGATGTAGGATTCACGCCGTCTGGGCGTGGAAGGCGTGATGCTCAAGCGGTGGGATTCGCCTTACACGCCGGGGCGCACGACGGGGTTATGGTGGAAGTTGAAGGTCGAGCCGTACACGACGGACGTGGTGATGATCGCCGCCGAGCCCGGACACGGGAAACGCGCGGGGTTGCTGACGGATTACACTTTTGGAGTCTGGGACGGCCCGGCGCTGGTGCCGATCACCAAGGCGTATTCCGGGCTGACGGACCAGGAGATCGCCGAGGTCGATCGCTTCGCCCGCCGCCATACTGTCGCCCGCCACGGCCCGGTGCATGAGGTCGAGCCGCTGCTCGTGTTCGAGATCGGGTTCGAAGCCATCCAGGCGTCCACACGTCACAAATCCGGGATCGCCCTGCGTTTCCCGCGGATCCTGCGGATGCGCAAAGACAAGAAGCCGGAGGAGGCCGACCGATTGCAGGCCATGCGCGAGCTGCTGGAAAAAGTCGAGGCACGGCGATGAGCGGCGCGGGGATGGCACGGGTGACGGCGTGGTTCGCATCGCAGGGACGCGAGCCGTTCGCGTTTCAGCGCGAGACGTGGGACGCGTATCTCCGGGGACAAAGCGGCCTGATCCAGGCACCGACGGGAATGGGCAAAACGCTCGCCGCGGCCTTGGGGCCGTGCATCGAAGCGATTGACGCGGGCACGGGCGGGCAGCGGGCCCCGGCATTTACGCTCCTGTGGATTACGCCATTGCGGGCGCTGGCGGCGGACACGGTCGAATCCCTCACCGCCGTCGTGAAGGGGCTGCAACTCGACTGGACGGTCGAACTTCGCACGTCCGACACGTCCTCGTCCGTGCGGCGTCGGCAGAAGGACCGCCTGCCGGCCGTGCTCGTGACCACGCCCGAAAGCGCGTCGCTTCTGCTTTCCTATCCCGACTCCCCCGTGCGCCTTGCGACGCTACGCTGCGTGGTCGTCGACGAGTGGCACGAGCTGATGGGCACCAAACGCGGCGTACAGACTGAGCTCGCGCTGGCGCGCCTGCGAACGATCCAGCCAGCCCTGCGCATCTGGGGCGTTTCCGCGACCATCGCCTATCCGCAAGGGTCGGCCTCGGCTCTCCTGGGCCCGGGCGCGGCCGAGGCCGCGTCAATCATTCG
>JAQGHH010000238.1 GCA_028288945.1 Phycisphaerales bacterium | reverse complement strand
CGTTGGACGCCTTCGCCTCAAAGCTCCGCGCCGGCTCGCCGCCGGTCGTCGCATATATCTCGGAGGGCCGCCTGCGGATCGACCTAAGGACGGTCTTCCCGCGGCAAGACGCGGAATTGGCAATTGCGATCAAGGCGGGAGCGGAGGAAAGAACCACGTAGGGTGGGCGTACTCGCCCACCAGTTTGATCGTACAGTCAAAGCGCGACGGAAGACGGCGGGCGAGTACGCCCGCCCTACACGTCCCCCAACCCATGCCCACCCCCTCCTACATCGTCGCCACCGCCGGCCATGTGGATCACGGCAAGAGCGCCCTCGTAAAGGCCATTACGGGGACCGATCCCGATCGTCTGCCGGAGGAGAAGGCGCGGGGGATTACGATCGAGCTGGGTTTCGCACACGTGGAAGTCGCGGCAATTCGCGACGGTAAACTCACGCCTATCCGGCTGGCGATCGTCGATGTTCCCGGCCACGAGGATTTCGTGAAGAACATGGTCGCGGGCGTGGGATCGGTGGACCTCGCGCTCTTCGTGGTGGCCGCGGACGACGGGTGGATGCCGCAGACGGAAGAGCATTTGCAAATCCTCACGTACCTCGGCGTCACGCGGGCAGTCGTGGCGTTGACCAAGATCGATCTTGCCGAATCACAGGACGCGATGACGCAGCAAGTCCGCGGCAAGCTCCTGGGCACGCCATTCGCCAACGCGCCTATCGTCGCAACCTCCGTACTGACCGGTCGCGGCATCGAAGAATTGAAGCAGGCGCTCGCCGACGCATTGAGTGATGCGAAACCCCAGCGCGACGTCGGCAAGCCGCGCCTCTCAGTGGACCGCGCGTTCACGCTCCGCGGCGTCGGCACGGTCGTCACCGGCACGCTCATCGACGGCTCCTTCACGCGCGGGCAAACCGTGGTCGTACAACCTTCGGGCAAGCCCGCGAAAATCCGCACGATCCAGTCGCACAACCGCGAGGTCGAGTCGATCCCGCCCGGCCGGCGGGCGGCGCTCAACCTGCCGGACCTTCAGGTGGCTGACAAGTCCGTCGCCCTCGACGCCCCCGCCGCCCGGCGCGGCGATGTCATCACGCTCGCCATCTTCGGCAAGCCCTCCGACACGCTCGACGTAGTCATCGAACGCACGGCCCGCGATTCGGGCGAGCCAGCCGCCCGCCCCCTGAAAGACGCCACGCGCCTCCACCTGCACCTGGGCAGCGGCGACTTCCCCGCGCGCCTGTTCATGCTCGATTACCCTTCTCTGGCGGCGGGCGAAAGAACCCTGGCGCAGATCCGCACCGATTCCCCCGTCTTCGCGTTCATCGACGACCGCTTCATCCTCCGCGACTGGCCCGAGCAGCACACCCTCGCCGGCGGCGTCGTGCTCGACCCCGAGGCAAGCCGCGACGGCTACCGGTCCGCCGATCGCGGGGCACGATTACAATTGCTCGACCAATCAGTGGGGCATGCGCCCTCCCTTGTGGCCGCACACCTCGCCAGGGCGCACGTCGTGCAACGATCATCGCTCCTGCTTCGTTCGCGATTTAGCAGTCAGGAAGTCGCCGATGCGCTGGGCCGTCTGGCGGCCGTGGGGAAAGCGGTTGTATCCGATACCATCGCCGCGGATGCCGGTTGGTGGAAAGAAGTGCGCGAAGCGGCCATGGAAGCGATCGACGCGGGGCACAAGGCCCATCCCGAGCGCAGCGGGCTGGCGTTGAGCGACCTTCGTCAACATCTGGCGGCGCACGCTGCGGGGCCGGTTGACGTCTTTGAGGCGCTGGTAAACGATCTGGCGCGTGAGGGTTTCGTGCGAGCCGGGGCGGCGATCCGCCGATCCACGCACCGCCCCGCCCTGCCGCCGCACTTGCAGCCCGCCGGCGCACGGATCCGCGCGGCCCTCACCGCCAAACCATGGGACCCGCCCTCGCGCAAAGAATTGGCGCCTGACAACGTCTCGTTTCAGGCGATGAAGTTTCTGTTGAACACCGGGGAAGCCGTCGAAGTAAGCGATGAGCTGGTCCTGCACGCCGACCACTACCAGCGAGCCATCGACGCGATCAAAGCACACCTCACGCAGCGCGGGCCCGCCACCGTCAGTGAACTGCGCCAGCTGCTGAACACCAGCCGGCGGATCATGGTCCCCCTTTTGGAAAAGCTCGACCGCGACGGCGTCACCATCCGGCAAAGCGACAAGCGCGCGCTGCGCGTACGACCGTAGCTACGCCCTTCCACTACGCGACGCGCACGCCCGTCATTTGGAAACGGTGGTTTGATACGACACCCGCGTGGGGGTGAACGGCGTCAAATTTTCATTTCTGAATTGACGCACCCATGGCATCGCTGTTGCAAAACCACAGGCACGGCCCGCTTGCCATGAGATCACGCGCGTGATCGTGGAGCAGCGCCGTTGTTGTGCCCGCTTAATTTTGGAGTCGTCATGAAATTATCGCAATTTTCGCAGCGCTCGGCGGTCTGTGGCCTGCTCTTGGCAGGCGGATTGAGCGTGACAGGACTCGTGGCGAATGGGACAAGCTCGCGGAGTGTAAATGCCGCGGACGTGCCGCCCGTCAGGCAACTCGCTGATAGAAAGGACGACGCCCGCCGAGGGACGGATGTCGAGCGGCTTCGCACGGTCTACCACGACCTCGAAAAGCAGCGCGACGTGCTCCGCGAACTGGGCAAATCAGCCGAAGCCGCGGACGCGAATCGACACCGCCAAGCCGCCGCCGAGCACCTCACTCTTGCAATGCAGGAGATCAAGCTGGAAATCGGCGAGTTCAACGACGACAAGCCCCGCGACCGTAAATAACAACGGATCCGGAGTGGATGGGAAGTGGAGAGCAGGAGACCATCTCCTGCTCTTCCACCCCGTCCGGATTCCAAATCACTTTTTTCTTGCGATTGACGGTTTGGCTCCCGTCCAAGTCCCACCCGACCATGGCGGCGCGTCCGTCTTAGCTGTTGCATTCATTGCATTTACGGAGAATTGCATTTCGTCCCGCGATGCGCGACGCGTTGACGCGTCGGTTGCGCGTCATCGGAAAATGCGGTTATCGGCCCCTCCCCGCCCGCATAGTTTCCCCGGATTTACGCGGGAAATCCGTACATTTCTAAATTCCGCAAGCCCAAATTTGCCGCACCCAAAGCGTGGGGTATAGTCCATTTGTCAGCCGAACGGGTCAACGCCATACAGGCAACGAAAGGCCCCCGGCGACCTCGGTTCCCTTCTCGGGCCGGGCTTTCACTGGCACCACGAACGGACAAGCGGATCGGGAAACGGGCTACGGAAGTGGCCCATGAGTGGATTCCCCGCGCCTGTCCGGAGCCACAAGGAGTCGCACCATGAACGTCACCCGCACCCTCGCAGCCGCCGCCGCCCTGGCCCTCGCCACCTCGGCGTTCGCCGGCACCAGCAGCGTCAATTTCCAGAGCGACACCAGCCTCAAAGGCCTCGGCAGCTTTAACGGCGTCGCTTCCTACGATCAGTCTTCCGACAAGCTCACGCTCACCCTCACCAATGATGTCGCCGGCAAGAAAGGCGCGCTCACCGCGTTCGCCTTCAACACGCCCGCCGGCGACAAGGCAAAATATGAACGCGGCGTCCATGACAAATGGAAGAATGAACCCAACAAAAAGGGTGTCATCAATGCCAAGCCCTTCGGCAAGTACGCCGCGGGGGCGGGCGTGGGCGGCGTGTGGGGCTCGTCCAATGCGAAGGCCGGCATCGCGCCGGGTGCGACGCGCTCGTTCGTCTTCGACATCACGGGAAGCAACGCTTCGAGCCTGACGGCCGCCGACTTCTTCAACGGCCCCGCGATGAAGCAGATCGTCGCGAGCTTCGCAGGCTTTAAGAAAGGGAAAACCGACCGCGTCGGCGGCATCATGGTCGTGACGAACAACTCGCTCATCAGCCCGAACAACAACACCACGACCACGGGCGGCAATACGACCAC
>JAQGHH010000002.1 GCA_028288945.1 Phycisphaerales bacterium | reverse complement strand
CTCGACTGCCGGGCCTTGCCGCCCAGGGCGATATTGCGGCCCTCGCTGAAGACCTGCACTTCGGCGAGCGTAAGCGTGCCGCGGTGCGGGAGCGAAATCCGCACGTAGCGCCCGTTAGCGGCGTGGGACGCCTTCGCCATGGCCGCCAATTCCGCCGGCAGCTCCGGCGCGATCAGCGGCTTCACTTTCCCGTACACGGTGAACCGGATGTCCGGGTCGAACACGTACGGAATCGCCGACAGCACGTCCGTCAAAGCGGCGGGCGACTTGGACGCCTCCGCCCACTCCTTTTCGAGCGACTGATCCGCCGTCGCCAGCGCCGCCCAGGCGGGCTGGCGGACGCCGGGGTCGCTCGCGCCGGTCGCCAGCGCGTGAAGACGGTCGCGCGCCGCTTCCAGATCGGGGGCCGGCTGGAGCGGGAGCATTCGGGCCAGGGACGCCTCGGCGGCCGCGTCTGCTTTTCCGGTCGTTTCCATCGACGCCAGCAGCACCGCTGTCGTCGTTTTCTTCTGCGATTCGGCCAGCGACTTAAGGGTTTCCGTCCGCAGCACGTCCGGCACGTCCGCCCGCCGGAGGATCACCTGCATCACCCCCGCGCTGCGCGGGAGCTTGAGCAGCTCGGCGGTGGAAAGCGTGCCGACGAGGTAATTGATGCCCGCGGGATTATCGACCGCCACGGGCTGGCCCGCAGCAATCGCCTTGCGCCAGAACGGCTCGATCTGCCGCATCGTTTCTTTCAGCGTGTAGTCGATGTAGTAATCGCGCGGGAAGTTCAACACCTCCAGCGCCACGTCCACCGCCTCGGCCGAGTTAAAGAAGCTCGCGGCCCGCACGGCTTCCAGCCGCACGCGTGGGCTCTCGTCGGCGGCCTGCTTCTTGAGCAGCGGCAGCGCCTCGGGGATGCGGTCGCGCCAGTAGCAGAGCACGCGCGTAGCCGCGGCGCGGGCGTGCGGGTCGGACGACCGCAGCATCCGCTTGAGCAGGTCCGCGTTCACGACGTTGTGCCACTGGTGGACCCAGAGCGCCTCGGTCATGTGGTGCTCGTACACCGGGTCATTCTTGTCCAGCGCCGCGGCCCACTTGTTCACCGCCGCGATCACTTCCGCGCTGTCATGCTTGCCCAACTCGACCTTGGCCAGCGTGCGAGTCTGGTCTTCGCGCTCCTTGAGCAGATCAAGCAGCGCGGGAATCGGCTGCCCGTCGATCTTCGCCGGCTTCACCGCCGGCATGCCTTCGTAGGTGATTTTGTAAATGCGGCCGTGGGTGTGATCGCGGTTCGGGTCGCGCAGATGGTGCTGCAAGTGCCCGATGATCTCGTTGCTCCAGTCGAGCACGTAGATCGCCCCATCCGGCCCGACGCTCACCGCGGTCGGGCGGAAGTTGCGGTCGCTGGAAGAAATCAGATCTTCCAGGGTCGTGCCCTTCAGGCCGGATCCTTCTTCGTCCATCTTCACGCGGTAAATGCCTTGGAAGCTGATGACGTTGCAGTTGAGGAAATTGTTCTGGAACTCCGCGGGGAACGCCTTGCTGGTGAGCAACCCGGTGCCCGGGCACGGCCGCGACGGCCGGTTCCAAAACTCCTTCATGCCCTCGTGTTTGGCCGGGTAATCGATATGCCCACTGAACGCCGGACCGTAGTAATTGGCGTTGCCCGTTGCATCCGTGATGATGTCGTTGCCCCAATAATCGAACACGCGGCCATGGGGGTTGGCGAATCCGTATGGGACGTACCGCTCAAACTTCCCCGTGCCCGGCTCGAACCGGTAGATGCACGCATCTTCATTGCGCACCGGGCCGGCGGACGTCTCCACCTGCGTGCGGTGGAAAACGCCGTCGCTCAGATACACCGCCCCGCCCGGATCAAGCGCCATCGCGTTGGTCGTATGGTGCGAGTCTGCGGAGTCCATGCCCATCAACACGCGCTGCTTCCAATTCGCCTTGGTCATCGCGCCCGTGGTGTCGCGGACAAACCAAACATCAGGCGCCTGCATGACGAGCACGCCGTCCTTATAGAATTGGAACCCGGTCGGCGCGTTCAGGTCGTCGAGGAAGTGCGTGACCTTGTCGGCCTTGCCCGTGCCTTTGGTGTCCTCAAAGATCAGCAGGCTGTCGCCGACCTTTGAATCAGGGGTGCGCTCCGGATAGTTCCGCCACGCCGAAATCCACAGCCGGCCCTTCGTGTCGAAGGCCATTTGCAGCGGATTGACGAGTTCCGGGAACTGCTCTTCGCTGGCGAACAGCGTGACCTTGCACCCCTTGGCCACCTTCATCTTGGAAATCGCTTCTTCGCCGCCCAGGTAAGGCCAGGAGCCATCGGGACCGGGTCCCGGCTCGTTGGTCCCGATCTTGGTGACCGGAGGCAGATTCGAATCGTCCACCGGAATATCCTTGCCTTGCGCCACAGACCACACGCGTTTGTCGCGATTGGCCGTCATGACATCGCGCTGCGACATCTCCTCCTGCATGACCTTGTAGTTGGTGATCTTCGGGCCGTTCTTGCCCGACTCGTAGGCCATCTGCGA
>JAQGHH010000118.1 GCA_028288945.1 Phycisphaerales bacterium | reverse complement strand
ACACCGTACACGCCGCGAACTGCCCGAAGCAGAATTCATAGGCCTCGCCCAACCGGTCGAGGCTGAAATTCTTCGAGCACCGCGCGTCGGATCGATTCAGGAACGGACAATGGCCACACTCAGACATTTTGCACCGCCCTTCCATGGGAGATGCACGTCTTATCGGCAACCGACGTATCTGCACTGTAAAGACGGGGGCGAAGTCCAATAAACATGGAAAGTAGCGACTAAATCCGTGATTCCTCTCACTGTGTCGCTGAGGGAAAGGACGAATGCAAAGTGCAAAATGCAAAAGTCAAAATGAGGAGCGATCGGAGGAATTAGCAACCGGGGTGTTCGCGCGTATTCATTTTGCATTTTGCATTTTGCACTTTGCATTCAGTTGTCTTCCCAGTCCGTCCCTGCCATCCCCTAAAACTCAATCTTCGAGACCTTCTCCCCCATCAAAAACCGAACTGCCGTCTGCCGGATGGCCGGCAACAGCAGGATCGACGAATAGTGCCCCGCCTGCGCCCACAGGATCTGCGGCGAATGGATCGCGCGATTCAGCGCGTCCGTGCAGTCGCGGGGGATCACTTCATCCTCCGACGCGTTAATCATCAGACACGTCGCGGGGTCAATGCGCGAGGCAAAATGCAGGGGCTCCACCGGCGCGAGCATCTTCGCAAGCTGCTCTTTGGTGACCCCCCTGGCTTCCAAGGTTGCCCGGATCGCACGCGTTTCCCGAGTGTGGAAGACCATCGTCGCGAGATCTCCCCCCGCCAGGATCGGGACGACGCGGTCAAACCCGCCGTCCACGCCCGCCGCCAGCGACGTCATGATCCCGCCCAGGCTGATTCCAGTGATGCCGATGTGCTTGGGGTCGACATCCCCCCGGCTCGCGAGGATTGCCTTGGCCCGGCGGATATCCATGACGGTCTGCCGCAGCGCTTCGAGCGTGCGCACGGGGTCGTCCATGAACGCCTTGAGGTGCGGGTCGGATTTGGGCCGGCGCGACCCGTAGTACGCCATGGGAACGTAGAGCGCCCCGACGCCGTTCTCCGCCATTCCGCGGGCCAGCCCCCGTGCGAGGATGGCGCTTCCGTCCAT
This sequence comes from Phycisphaerales bacterium, assembly GCA_028288945.1. Taxonomy (GTDB): domain Bacteria; phylum Planctomycetota; class Phycisphaerae; order Tepidisphaerales; family Tepidisphaeraceae; genus RYN-428. The sequence goes on along the minus strand of JAQGHH010000118.1, from coordinate 3,333 downwards.
GATGTCCAGCACGATCGCCGCCCGCATTTTCCCTTTAGGCGCTTTGGGGACAAAAAACTCGGCGGGAACGACATTGTTCTGCGGCCAGGGGCTTTCAAAGGGGGACGGAAACGTCAGCCGATAGACACGAACATTCTCATCCTCATCGAGCAATTGAACCGTGTACTCAAACGTCCGCGGCTCGACCGCAAATGCCTTAAGCCACGCCGCAACGTCGCCCTCGGCCCCGCGCAAATCCAGCGGCTCATCCTTCGCGGAAAGCTTTTCGACCGGCCCCGTAGGTTGAGTGGCAGCGACATTCGCCCAGCGAATTTTTGGCGCCGCCTGCGCGCCCGGCACACAGAGGAGTAAGAGCGCGCAGGCCAGGAACGATTTCGCGGATGTCATCACGCCTCTCCTCAAATTGAATGGACGGCATTCCGTGCCGAAGATTCCCCGCTGCTCCTCGCGCGGCTGAAGCCGTTCGGTCTCAACCGTTTAGCCGCCTCGCTTGCGAGGCGCGTTTCGCGCCAGCGAAAGGAGAAACGCTCCGCAAGCGGGGCGGCTAAACAAAGGCTCGGTACGTCCGCGCTCTGGCCACGCGAGAGCAATAGACAGACATGTCGTTTACAGCGCCTGCAATTCCTTCATCACCCCTTCCCCCTCAAGCTCCTCAGCGGGGACCGCCTGTTTCTTCAAATCGCGCCACGCCTTGGCGATCGCCTTTTCATTGATGTCCTCCATCCGGAGGAACACGCCCTGGCTCTGCTTGGGCGAAAACAGGTGATGGGCGACGATCCCAATCCGTTCCGCCCCCGCTTCGTCGATCACCGCTCCCGCCCTTTCCTCAACCCGCGTGAGCGCAATCCGCAGCACCTCCGACGGCTTGGGCTCGCTGATGACCCCCAGAATTTCCTCGATGCGTCCGGGCGTAATCAGAAAAACCTTGGCGCTGCCCCCCTGCGGCCGCGGACCATGCTGGAGCGACAGGTAAGCGAAATCCTCCAGCCTGGCGGCATGGCGATAGGGTCCTTTGCCGAACTGCGACACCTGCCCGATATACGCCTTGACCTTCGCCGCGGTTTCAAACCGCAATTCCCCCGCGGCGGCCTCCATGCGCTTGGTCTGCTCGCGCAGGAACTCCGCCGGGTCCACCAGCGTCCGGCTGCTCCACTCCACCAGCCGCCGATATTGCTCGAGTGAGATCGACCCGTCGCACGGCGCCGGGCACTTGCCCATCTCCTTGTACGCGCACGCGCCGCCGTGCGGGGCCTCGGTGAGGATGTGGTAATAGCGGCAAAGGTCGAACGTGTCCTCGACAATTTCGATCAGCCGCCCCGCGGCATGCTTGTCTTCCACCGGCCCGATCAGCACCCCGGGCCGCGGGAGCAGGTCGATCGTCTTCACATATCGCGGAAATTTCGCCTCCGGATTGACGTGCATAAACCACGCCGGCCGGAATCCCACCATCCCGCGATAGCTTTCCGGAAAGACGGCGCGGGCGGCTTCGTAATAGAGCCAATCGGCCTCAAAGGCGCTATCCACCCGCCGCCAGCGCACGTGCCGCACCAGCTCGCGATAATTCACCCGCTTCGATAGCCCCGTCGCCTCCCCTTCGGTCCCGAGCCGTCGCTTGAGGCTGTACCGCAGGTTCTTCACGCACAAAAGCTGGACCGGCCGATCTTCCGCGTCCGACAACAGGTAGACGACCCATTTCGCCGGCGCGAGGCGCAAAAACGCCTCGAAATCGCCCTCGGGGTCGAAATCCAGCCTCTGCTCAAAAACCGGCGGAATTTCCGGCATCTACCGGGACATGGTAGGATCGGGGCGGGAAAGAAGGAATAGCGGATAGAGGAGTTGCTGGTTGGTGAGCAGTTGCTGGTTGCTGGTTGCCAGTTGCTAGTAAATGCGACTAACCGGTTTCCACCAGCAACCAGTAACCAGCAACCAGCAACCTACCAACATGCAAACCAACCCTCTCGTCGCCGTCATCATGGGCAGCAAGTCCGACTGGGAGACGATGTCTCACGCGGACGCGATGCTGACGCAGTTCGGCGTGGCCCACGAGTGCCGGATCGTCTCCGCCCATCGCACGCCCGACGTCATGGCCCAGTTCGCCAAAGACGCCGAGTCCCGCGGCATCGAGGTCATCATCGCCGGGGCCGGCGGAGCGGCGCATCTGCCTGGTATGACCGCGTCGCACACGATCCTCCCGGTGCTGGGCGTCCCCATCCAGAGCCACGCGCTGCACGGCACCGACTCGCTCCTGTCGATCGTCCAAATGCCCGCCGGCATTCCCGTCGGCACACTGGCCATCGGCAAAGCCGGCGCGACCAACGCCGCGTTGCTCGCCATCGCCATCCTCGCCAACTCCCGCCCTGAGCTTCGCGAAAAGCTCAAACAGTTCCGCGCCGAGCAGACCGCCAAGGTTTCCGGGGAATCCCTCCCGTAGATTCCCTCTACCGCCGCGGCATACTCAAAACAGGGGAAATTTGGGGCAATCATGGGCAATGATTAACCTCATAACCAATTCGACCGCTCGTGACCGATGCCCTGCGCGATCATCCCCCGCCGAGCACCCCCAACCCTCATTTCCAGCCCGCGGCAGGGGTCCCGTGACCGATTATGACCGATTTGACCGGCTTTGCACATAAACCCCCGGTTGCACATAAACCTACCCGGTCTGCACATAAACCCCTGTTCATCCCATACCGAAACCGCCCGCGCGCACGATCAATACAAGAAGCACGTCAATCAAAGGCGTGATAATGAATAAAGCCAGCAACAGTCGAGCAATCCCCGACGGCCGACCAGATGCGAAGAAAACGGCGATGCCTGCTACGGCAGATGCCAAACCGCCAAAGTAGCTGAGGATGGCAAGCCCAAAATCTGTTTGATCGCCAGCTTTGCACAAAAATGCCATTTTGGCAGCCATTTATTGTGCAGGTCGGGGATTATTTGTGCAGGGGTTACGCCCCCGATCGGCGGGTACTTGTACAGCTATACGCGTCTCCACGTGTCCAAATCTTCCACTGGATCAACATTCCTGTCAGTTCGTATCAATCGGCGTTTCGGATCAAACGCCCAACAGAGCACTTCGTCAACCCACTCGCCCAGCGAATTCGGAGCCGTGCGGTTCGGCCCGACGAGTCGAATTGGTCTTGATTCATGGGCGTCAAGACCCGGAAATTCCGGGCCGATTACTTCGATGACCGACGAAGACCCCGGAAGTGTCCAGATGGGTGCCGCGATGATGAACTTTTTATCCCGCGACAGGATTCTCAGGTACCTATCCCGATCAATCCACCAGAGGAATGGACGTCCCCGGAAATCGAATTTCGCTCGACCTTTAGT
>JAQGHH010000115.1 GCA_028288945.1 Phycisphaerales bacterium | reverse complement strand
CCAGCTTCCGACTATCTCGAAAAATGCCGCGGCTTGATTGCCGCGGTGGAAGGACAGGTCGCCGCCCTTCAACTGGCGGCGACGTGGTTCGCGGACACGATCCTCGCGGGCCGGATGGTGCACGTTTTCGGCTCGGGGCATAGCCGGATCATGGTGGAGGAGATGTGGCCGCGGTACGGATCGTTCCCCGGGTTTAACCCGATTGTCGAGCTGTCGCTCACGTTTCACACGCAGGTCGTCGGTGCCAACGGCCAGCGGCAGGCGATGTTCCTGGAAAACGTACCCGGCCTTGCCGACCGCATCCTCCGCAACTTCGACCTTTCGCCCGTGGATTCGGCGCTGATCATCTCCTCCAGCGGCTGCAATGTGGTGCCTATTGAGATCGCCGAGGGCTTCCGCAGGCACGGGATTAAAGTCGTCGCGATCATCAGCCGTCGGCATTCCGAAGCCAGCAAATCCAACCACCCTGACGGGAAAAAGCTTCAGGACTTCGCAGACCTGACGCTCGACACGGGCGCGCCCCCGGGTGATGCGATGGTGAAAATTGAAGGCTTGCCGACACCCGTCGCGCCCGGCTCCACGGTCGGCGGATGCCTGCTGGTCAATGCGATCAAAGCAGAAGTCGCCCGGTACCTGACCATGGCCGGCCACCCGCCGAAGGTGCTGACAGGCGGCGCGGTGATCGGCACGGAAAAAGCCGCCGAGTTGTTCGAGGCCGCGTACGACGAACACGCCCGCCGGCTTGCGGAGCTGTACAAAAATTTGGGCAGTAAGACCGAGCCTTGAGCACCAGACGTGGCCGAAATCCGCGGCATTCCCGATGGCAAACTCACCGCAATCTTCCCCCGTCCGCACTGCGACGGTCGAGCTGACGGTCAACGGCCGCCGGCTCGGATTGCATGTAAGCGTGCCCGACCGGCCCGTCCGGCCGGCGGAACTTCTGCCGGTCTACCGGTCCATCTCCGCGCAACTGATGGCCGTGGCCGTCAAAGACGTGGAGGACGCCGGGTTCAAGGTGTCGTGCCGGGCCGGGTGCGGCGCGTGCTGTCGGCAGCTTGTACCGATCTCGCCGATCGAGGCGCGCGAGTTGGTAAAGGTGATCGACCGCATGCCCGAGCCCCGGCGGACGGAAATGCGCCGCCGATTTTCCGTCGTGCGCCAGGCGCTGCAAGGCGCCGGGCTGCTGGAGCGCCTGCTAGACCCGCGGCACTCGCGTGAAGGCCGCGTGCTCTCCGAACAATACTGGCGTCTGCGCCTCCCCTGCCCGTTTTTGGAAAACGAGTCGTGCTCAATTTATCCCGACCGTCCGATCGCCTGCCGGGAGTATCTCGTTGTCTCGCCCGCAGAACATTGCGCGGAACCGACGAGCGAAAACGTTAGGGCACTGCCCCTGCCCGCCGGGCCGGTTCCGGTGCGCATTCCGCATCACGAGCGCAACCGCGACGGCACGCCCGTGGATTGGGTCGCACTGACGCTGTCGCCGGATTTTGTCGCCGTGAATCCCACCGAGCCGCCGCCGCGGCCGGGGACGCAGTTTGTGGGCGAATTCTTCAAATCCGCCGTGCCCCCCCGGCTCGGCCCGCCGCTGGGGACTCGTGATGCAACGGAACGCTAGGCCGGAAGATTCAAGTGAGATTTTGGTCGGATGACCGGAACATCCTGTGCATCGCCCGGCCGCCACGTTAGAATCATTTGTATGCTGAACGGGACAGATATCCTCGAAAGTCTTATCGAGCCCGAGCAAGGGGACTTTTCCGCGGATTTGGCGCGCTATGTCCTGTCCCTGAAATTTTCATCAGAGCAACAAGCCCTTTTTGAAGAACTCTCGTACAAAGCCCAGGACGGTGTTTTGTCGCCGGAAGAGGAACGTGTTCTGGATGCGTTTCTTAGTGCCAATACCTTCTTGATTATTCTCAAGTCCAAAGCTTCGCGGTCGCTGGACCAGCATTCGCCGGCTGCGTGAGGTTGAATGGACAAAAAGATTGAATTAGCGGTTCGTCGTCGGGCGGACGGCATTTGCGAGTACTGCCGCTTTCCGGAAGTGCATTCTGAGCTTCGATTCGTAATCGATCACATCGTTGCGAGGCAGCACGGCGGGGCGACTACACTTGCCAACCTCGCGCTGGCGTGTGGCTTTTGCAACAGGCACAAGGGTCCCAATGTTGCAGGTGTGGATCCGTCGGACGGGTCCCTGGCTCGCCTATTTCACCCTCGGACCGACGACTGGAGAATGCACTTCCAATGGGACGGGGCAGAGATCGTCGGGCAGACTGCCATCGCGCGTGCGACGGTCCGGACGTTGGCGTTGAATGATCCCATGCAAATCGATGCGCGTAGGGCGATCATCCTGTGCGGGAGAACCTTGTACTAACGACTGGCGATAGAAGTTGCTGCAAGAGACACGATATGAAAAACCAACCCCTCCGCACCACCGTCATCGGCAGCTACCCGTTCCCCAGCTGGCTCGAGTTCGCTTCGCAGAACCTCGGGCAGTTCGGCTCCGCGGACGTTGCCGAGGCGCAGGACGATGCGGTCGTCTGCGCGATTCACGATCAAACCATCGCGGGGCTCGACGTCATCACCGACGGCGAGCAAACGCGGCTCGATTTCAATCTCTCCTTCTACGGCTACCTCGAAGGCATCGAACTGGAGAGCGCGTCCCCCCGGCGGATGGGGCCGCCGGCGCATGATCAACGGGGGAAGCATAAGGTCGTCGGCGAGCTTCGGGCGCCGCGCGGCTTGGGCGCGGTGGATGAATTCGAGCGGCTCAAGCGGCTCGCGCCCGCCGGGCCGACTCTCAAGGCGAGCGTGCCGGGGCCTTACACGCTGAGCGGGCGGTTGGCGCCGGGCGGCAAGTACAAGGATCGATGGGCGCTGACCGAGGCGCTGCTGCCGTTGGTGCGGAGCGAACTGGAGGCGCTCGTGCGCGCGGGGTGCCGGGAGATCACGGTGGACGAGCCTTCGATGAGTTGTTACGCACATATCGAAGAGCCGAGCCGTTTCGTCGAGATCTTTAACCGGACGGTCGAATCGGTCGTGGGCAAGTGCCATCTTTCCACGCACCTGTGCTTCGGCAACTACAAGGCCCGAGCCATCGGGCCCCGGCGGTATGCGCCGATGTTCCCGGCGTTCTTGGAGATAAAAGTGGACGAGATCCACCTCGAGATGGCCAGCCGCGAGTTCGCCGAGATTGAGATGATCGGCCCGATCGCAAAGACGAAGGACGTGGCCGTCGGCATCATCGACGTGAAGAGCTACTACATCGAAACACCCAAAGACGTCGCCGACCGCGTGCGGCTATGCCTCAAGCACGCCCCCGCCGACCGGCTCTCCTTCGCCCCCGACTGCGGCCTCAGCCAGACCGCCCGCTGGGCGGCAAAACAGAAGTTGGCGAACATGGTGGCGGGGGTGAAGATCGTAAGGAATGAGCTGCGAGTGTAGAGCTTCGCCGAATGGGGCATACGACCACAGATTCCACAGATTTAAGACTGGGCCGTAAGGCTGTATTTTAATCTGTGGAATCTGCGTAATCTGTGGTCGAGTTCTTGGGAGGCATGATCGTGATCGAACCGCTCTTATCCGATGACGCCTTTCTGCTCGACGTGGAAGCCATGCGGGGGCGGCCGGGGTTGCACGTGTGGTGGTTGGGGCAGAGCGGGTTTTTGATCATGCATGAGGGGCATTGCGCGGTGATCGATCCGTATTTGTCGGAATCGCTCACCGAGAAATACGCGGCGACGGACAAGCCGCACGTGCGGATGACCCGGCGGGTGATCGACCCGGCACGGCTGGATTTTATTTCCGCCGCCGCCAGCACGCATAACCACACCGATCATCTGGACGCGCGGACACTCAAGCCGATCACGGACATGAGCACGGACGTTGCCGTGATCGTCGGGGCGGCCAATCGCGCGTTTGCCGCGGATCGGCTGGGGGCTGAAGAGTTGGAGTTGCTGACGGCGGACGATGGAGAAACCGTGCAGGTCGGCAACTTTTCGTTCACCGGCATACCCGCCGCTCATGAGACGATCGAGCGCGACGCCGCGGGGCATTGCCGTTTTCTTGGTTACATCATTCGTGCTGGCGCGTGGGCTGTGTATCACAGCGGGGACACGGTGCTGTACGACGGATTGGTCGAGCGCGTGAAGCCTTATGAGGTGGACCTGGCGCTGCTGCCGATCAACGGCCGGGCTCCCGAGCGCCGGGTGGCGGGGAACCTCACCGGGCCGGAAGCGGCGCAGCTCGCGCATGCCATCGGGGCCGGGCTGGTGATCCCCTGTCACTACGACATGTTCGAGTTTAATACGGCTTCCCCTGAGCCGTTCATCGCCGAGTGCGTTCGACTGGGGCAGCCGTACCGCGTGCTTCAAGCGGGGGAGCGACGGTCGGGGACGTCGAAATAGGGTGGCCAGGACGATCGCGTTTGGCGTTTCTCCCTCTCCCGGTACTCCGGGAGAGGGCTGGGGTGAGGGTTTTTTCCGATGATCCGCGAGCGACGCGGGAAAAATGCCCCTCACCCTAACCCTCTCCCGGAGTACCGAGAGAGGGGACCAGATCGCTTGGGGCCAAACGCGATCGCGCTGAAAAGGGGAGGCGTGCGATGGCTATTTCCGTGATACTCGGTATTCCCGTGATACTATCGTGCCCATGATCAGCTTCGGCATTCCCCTTCGCATGCTTATCGGCGGTGTTGTCCTGGCGACGAGCGCACTGGCATTCGCCGCCCCATCGTCCGCTCCGCAATTCCGCGATCCAGGGCCGCCGGTCGTAAATGAATTGATTACGTCGCCTGCGCCGGAAGCGCAGAAAAATGCCGACACGACGTTTCATGCTGCACCCAAACCGCTTGCCAAAGAAGCGGCAATTGAAGACTGGCCCTGCTTCCTCGGCGCGCGGCACAACGGGTTTTCCGGCGAAACGCGGCTGCTGGGCAAGTTTCCGCCCGGCGGGCCTGCACTGGTGTGGGAGATGGCCAAGGGCGAAGGGTATGCCGAGCCAGCGGTGGCGGGCGAGCGGTTGATCCTGTTTCACCGCTCGGCGGACAACGAAATTGTCGACTGCCTGAAGGCGTCCACCGGCGAGCGATATTGGCGCTACGTTTATCCCACCGCCTACCGCGACCGGTACGGCTACTGCAACGGGCCGCGGTCGAGCCCGGCGGTTTCGGGCGAATCGGTCTATACCTATGGCGCAGAAGGCAAGCTCCATTGCATTGATCTTAAAACTG
>JAQGHH010000109.1 GCA_028288945.1 Phycisphaerales bacterium | reverse complement strand
ATGATGGCAGCCTTGGTCCAGCGCGGCCGCCGGATCACTTCCGCGTAATCGATCCCCGCCTTCTCCACCGCCTTGCGGTAGGAGCCGAAATGATACGCGGCGGCCGACACCAACGACTGCTGTTTCACCGCCAGCGCGTTGTAAGAAAGGTCAGCCCCCTGTTTATGGAGTTTCTTCAACGTCTTAAGTATTTCAGGCTTATCCCAGACCATATGCCCTTCTGGTCAAAATGCGTGGTCGTCCCAGTTTCGAGAGTTAAGAAGGCGGAAGCATAGCGAATACATGCCCCATTTGGAATCAGGCGAAGGCAGATTCTGACAGGGTGCTTTCCCCCAACGCTTTGACCCACGGGCGCGGATCAACGATCCTGTGCCGTTGCATGGATGCAACTCACAAACCCGAAGGCGTCATCAACTTCGACAAGCCCCCGGGCATTTCCTCTGCCCGGGCCGTGGGCAGGGTGAAGCGCCTGCTGCCCAAAGGCACCAAGATCGGCCACGCCGGCACTCTCGACCCGTTCGCGACCGGCGTGTTGCTGCTGCTCATCGGCCGTGCCACCAAATCGTGCGAGCGATTAATGGACGCGCCCAAGCAGTACGAAGCCGTCATCAAACTCGGCGCGAACACCGAAACCGATGATCCCGAATCTCCCGAGCAACCCGTCCCGGGCGCCATCCCCCCGAGCCCGGCGGACGTGGCGGCCGCGCTGAACAAATTCGTCGGCGAAATCAGCCAGCGTCCCCCCGCTTACAGTGCGATGAAAGTAAGCGGCCGCAGGGCCTACGACATTGCCCGCAAGGGCGGCGAAGTGAATCTCGCTCCCCGGCCCGTACGCGTCTACTCCATCGAACTTCTCGGCTACGACTGGCCCTTCGTCCGGACCCGCATCGACTGCGGCCGCGGCACCTACATCCGCGCCCTCGCCCGCGACCTGGGCGCCGCCCTGAACGTAGGGGGCCACCTCACCGAGCTCCGCCGAACCCGCATCGGAGATTTCGACATCGCCCAAGCCGTCACCCTGGAAACACTGACGACAGATGGCGTCGCCCCACACCTCCGCCCCGTTCCCCTCCCCACCTGACAATCCCAACCGCTCCCTCACCTTCCATTTTTCACTTTGCACTTTGCATTGATTCCCGACTCAGCACTCAGCACCCAGTACTCAGCACTTCCCCTCCCGTGTCGCCTCCCTATAATCCCCGACTTAGCTTCATCGAAAGGACCCGTTCTGTGACCACGGCGACATCCGGCGACCTCACCCTCCCACTGCTCGGCGGGCGCCACCATTTCCTTCTCAGGCGGCTTCATTCACTCACCGGCATCGTCTTTGGCGGCTATCTCGTCGTTCACCTGATCGTCAACGCCACGCTGCTCCAGGGCGTTGGCTCACACAACGTCTTTCAGACCCAGGTGGATAAGATCCACAGCCTGCCGTTCCTTATTATTGTCGAGACGTTGTTCATCTACCTGCCCATTCTGTACCACGGGATCTACGGCACCTGGATCACATTCACCGCCGAGCCCAACGTCAATCGATATCCTTACGGAAAGAACTGGTTCTACTTCTTCCAAAGAGTCAGCGCGATCGTGCTGATCTTCTTCATTGCTTTTCACGTGCTGGGGATGAAGGGCGTGTTCTGGAGCAGCAAGCTGGCCTTCGACCCCGAGCATGCGACCGCCACCACCATCCGCCACATCAACGCCAGTTGGCTGACGGCGTTCGTCATTTACCCCATCGGCATCCTGGCTTCGTGCTACCACACCGCCAACGGGTTCTGGACCGCCGGCATCACCTGGGGCCTTACGATCAGCGCCGCCGGGCAAAAGCGATGGGGCTATGTTTGCAGCGGGCTGTTCGTCTTCCTGCTTGCCTGCGGAATGCTCGCCCTGTACGCGGCTGTCCGCGACGCCGGCTCCCTTAACCAATTGCTACCCAATCTGCCGAGGCGATAAGACATGAACCGCACTTTCATCGACGACTACGAAAAAGCCGCCGACCGGCTGACGCTCTCCCTCCGCGGCTTGCAGCGCGAGGACCTCCTGGCCTTCCCCGTCCCCGGGACGTGGTCGATCCAGCAGATCGCGATCCATCTGGCTGACAGCGAGCTGGTTTTCGCCGACCGAATCAAGCGGGTGATCGCCGAGGAAAACGCCAGCCTGCTCGCGTGGTCGGAGAACCGGTGGCTGAAGCACCTGAGTTACGATGCCCAGTCGGCGGAAGACGCCGGCAAGCTCGTGGAGCTCACCCGCCGTCAAACGTCCCGTATTCTCCGCGCCCAGCCGGACGAAGCCTTCGACCGCAAGGGCGTTCACAGCGAGGTCGGCCCGCTCAGCCTCAAGGACCTCATCCTCAAAGCCAACGCCCACCTGGACCACCACCTGAAATTCCTCGTGGACAAGCGTGAAAAGCTGGGAAAGATCATGTGGTAGAGGGAAGAAGCCAGGAGTCAGCTAGTAAGTAAAGAATAGCCCACAATACAGGAGAGAAGTCAGCCGATAGGATCGGGAACTGGAAAATACACGGTGTGGAATTGCCGTCTTATTTCCGGCTCCTGGCTCCTGACTCCTGGCTTCTAACGTTTACAACCTATGGCCTCTCCATCCAAAAGAGTCATCGTCATCGGCGGCGGCCTCGCCGGCCTTGCCTGCACCATTAAGCTCGCCGAGGAAGGCGTTGCCGTTGACTTGTTTTCGATGGTCCCCGTCAAGCGCAGCCATAGCGTCTGCGCGCAGGGCGGCATCAACGCCTGCAACGAAATCGCGCGCCAGCAGGGATACAGCGAGTGGGAACATTTCGACGAGACCGTGCTCGGCGGCGACTTCCTCGCCGACCAGCCACCAGTACTTGAAATGACGTCGTGGGCGCCGCGCATCATCGATCTGCTCGACCGCATGGGCGTCCCGTTTAACCGCACGCCCGAAGGCAAGCGCGACCTCCGCCTGTTTGGAGGCAGTCTCTACAAACGCACCTTTTTTGCGGGCGCGACCACCGGCCAGCAGCTTCTCTATGCCCTCGACGAGCAGACCCGCCGACGGGAATCGGAAGGGCTCGTCAACAAATATGAGTTCTGGGAATTCCTCTGGCCGGTCATCCACGAGGGCCAGTGCGTCGGCATCGTCGCCCAGGACATGCGCACGATGCAGATCCGCACGTTCCGCGCCGACGCCGTGGTCATGGCCACAGGGGGCAACGGCCTCGTCTTCGGCAAGAGCACCATGTCCGTGATCTGCACCGGAGGCGCGGTCTCCCGCTGCTACCAGGCCGGCGCACGCTACGGCAACCCGGAGATGATTCAGGTCCACCCCACCGCCATCCCGGGCGAAGACAAATGCCGGCTCATCAGCGAATCCGCTCGCGGCGAAGGCGGCCGCGTCTGGGTGCCGCGAACACCCCGCGACACCCGCCCGCCCAATTCCATCCCGGAAGGCGAACGCTTCTATTTCCTGGAAGAGCGCTACCCCAAGTACGGCAACATCGTTCCCCGCGATATCGCCACCCGCGAAATCTTCGAAGTCTGCCAGGAGGGCCTTGGCGTGGGCGGCGGAAACATGGTCTACCTCGACCTCCGCGACGAAGTGAAAAAACGCGGCCGCGAAGCGATCCTCGGCAAGCTCGAAGGCATCCTGGAAATTTACGAAAAGTTCGTCGGCACCGACCCGCTCGACGAGCCCATGAAAATTTTCCCCGCCGTCCACTACACCATGGGCGGGCTCTGGGCCGGCTTCACCAAGGACGAAAAGACCGGCGGCCTAAAGCGCGGCGCGCCGAACAACATGATGACCAACGTGCCGGGCCTTTATGTAATGGGCGAAGCCTCCTTCGCCTACCACGGCGCCAATCGCCTCGGGGCCAACTCGCTCCTCTCCTGCATTTTCGACGGCTTGTTCGGGGCGACGGGGATCAAGAACTACATCACGGACGTGGCCGCGATCGCCGGCGCGGATGTTCCGCAGGCGACCTACGACGACTACCTCAAACGCGAGACGGAAAAGCAGAACTGGCTGCTCCACAACGACGGCGACGAGAACCCCTACCTGCTCTGGCAGGAGATGGGCAAGTGGATGACCGACAACTGCACGGTCGTCCGCCACAACGACCGCTTGCAAAACACGCTCGACCGCTGCCAGGAATGGAAGCAGCGCTACGAGCGGGTCAAGCTCTCCGACACCGGGATGTGGACCAACCAAAACCTCTCCTTCACCCGCGCCCTCCGCGACATGCTCTTAATGTCCGAGGCCGTGCTTAAAGGCGCGCTCGCCCGCAATGAATCGCGCGGCGCGCACTACAAGCCCCAGTTCCCCGAGCGCCATGACGCCGCTTACTTGAAGACGACGATCGCGACGTACGACCCCGCGACCAATTCCGCGGTGATCGACTACGCCCCGGTGGACACCAGCCTGGTGAAGCCGCGTCCCCGGACTTACGGGAAAAAGAACGTCACATCCGCCGACAAAGCGGGCGCGGCCAACGGGCCGGCGACGGCGGCCCCCACGCCCGCGGCTGTGTCCGTCGGCGTGTAAGAAGGGTTTCGATCTCCTTGCAATCCGCGCTGGATTCAACTAATTTGTTCCGTTCAACCGTTTGTCGCGAGTGCGGCACGGACCCTGCAATGACCGGCTATCCGGCTCCGGGAATATCCCGTGCGGCTGGGAGCCTGGTGTCTGGGAGAGTTTGAGATGTCTATTTCCGTCGAGGCCAAGGCACAGATCATCAGCGAGTTCAAGGTTCACGATAAGGATACGGGTTCGCCGGAAGTGCAGATCGCACTACTGACCAACCGCATCAATCAGCTCCGCGAACACTTTGACGCCCACAAGAAGGACCACTCCTCCCGCCGCGGGCTGCTGAAGCTGGTAAGCCGACGAAACCAGCTTTTGAAGTACTTGACCCGCGAGGACCGTGCCCGGTATCAGCAGGTGATCGGACGCCTTGGTTTGAGAAAGTAAAACGTTGCGTAAATCAGTGCCGAGCCGCAGGGCTCGGCACTTTCTTTTTTCGGGGCCGCGCCGCCAGCCCGTTAAGCCTCCGGCTGCCGCCGTGGAAGGAAGGAAAAAGTAAAAAGGAAAAAAGTTTCTGGTTGTCAGTTGTCAGTTGTCAGTGGACGCGAGGAGCAACCCTCTTCCCACTGACAACTGACAACTGGAAACTGACAACTCCTTTCCTTTTTACTTTTTCCTGATCACTTCACCCCCTCCGCAGAGGCCGCAAAGGACTTTCATCCATGCAATCCATCCGAGTAGAGCGCCAGATCGGCGGCCGGACCCTCGCCATTGAGACCGGAACGCTTGCGAAGCTGGCCGATGGGGCCGTTACCGTCCAGTACGGCGAAAGCGTCGTCTTCGGCGCGGTCGTCCGGGCCAACCCCCGCGAGGGGATCGACTTCTTCCCGCTCCAGGTCGACTACCGCGAGCGCCGCGCCGCCGCCGGCAAGTTCCCCGGCGGGTTCATGAAGCGCGAAGGCCGCCCCACCACCAAGGAAATCCTCACCGCCCGCCTCATCGACCGCCCGCTCCGCCCGCTGTTCCCCAAGGGCTTCATGGACGAGGTGCAGATTCACCTCAACGTCCTGGCCTTCGACGGGGCCAATGACCCGGACATCTTCTCCGGCATCGCCGCCAGCGCCGCCCTCGCCATCAGCGACATCCCCTTCACCTCGCCCACCGCGCACGTGCGCGTCGGCCGCGTGAACGGCGAACTGGTCCTCAACCCCACCGTCGAGCAGCTCGAGTACAGCGACATGGACGTCGTCGTCGCCGGCACGCGCAACGCCGTCAACATGATCGAAGTCGGCTCGCGCGAAGTGAAGGAAGACGACGTCGCCGACGCCATCATCTTCGGCCACAAGGCGGTCATCGAAATCGTCGGAATGATCGAAGAGCTCCAGAAGAAGTGCCCGAAGGAAAAAGTCGGCGACATCAAGCGCCCCGACCCCGGCTTCGTGGACGCCATCCGTGCCCGCGTGTCCGACAAGCTCCGCGAAGTGAAGGGCCGCCCCGGCAAGCAGGACCGCTCGGAAGCCGTCAAGCAGATCCTCGATGACCTGATCAAGGAAATGGCCCCGCCCGTCACCGACCCCAACGCCAGCTACCAGTCGATCCTCGCCGCGCGCGACGAGCAGAAAAAGATCCGCGCCGTCTTCTCCGACGTCGAGGAGCAGGTCACCCGCGA
>JAQGHH010000085.1 GCA_028288945.1 Phycisphaerales bacterium | reverse complement strand
GCCCGCACCGCCCAGCAGTTCGGCGGCCTGGGCCTGGGGCTGGCCATCTCCAAAGCCGTCGTCGACATTCACGGCGGAACCATCCGCGCCCACAGCGCCGGCAAGGAACACGGCGCGACGTTCACCGTCGAGCTACCCCTCAGCTCGCGGGCGGCAAACGACCACACACCCGACCGTTCCTCGGGCAACGGCCGCGCCCACGCCGCCCGGCCGCGCCTGCTGCTCGTCGAAGACCACCCCGACACCGCGCAAATACTCAGTAAACTTTTGTCGCGTTCGGGCTATCCCGTGAAGACCGCCCACACGGTCGCCGCGGCGCTCGACCTCGCCGCCGCCGAGCCTTTCGACCTGGTCGTCAGCGACATCGGCCTCCCCGACGCGACGGGGTACGATTTGATGATTCAGCTGCGTGACCGCTACCACATGCGCGGCATCGCCCTCAGCGGCTACGGCATGGAAGAAGACATGCGCCGCAGCCAGGAAGCCGGCTTCGCCGACCACGTCGTCAAGCCCGTCAACTTCGCGGATCTGGAGGCGGTGATTCAGCGACTCACTTCGCCAGTTCCGGCATCTCCATGAACGCGTAGCAGAGCATGTGACAGATGGCCATCTGCGCGTCCTCGGCGCGGCCGTAATGCTCGGAGTCGATGACGATGGCCTCGTCGGCGATCCCCGCGAGCTTGCCACGTTTGCCGCCGATCAACGCGGCAGTGTAGAGGCCCTGTTCCTTCGCCCACGCGACCGCCTTCACCAGGTTCGGCGAGCTGCCGCTGACGCTCATCACGAGCACCACGTCGCCCGGCCGTGCGTAATTCTGGAGCTGGCGGAGGTAGATGTCCTCGTAGGCGTAGTCGTTGCCCAGGGCGGTCATCCAACTGACGTTGTCGTTGAGGGAGAGGACGCGGAAGCGCTTGCCGATCTTGTCGGACGAGCCTTTGCCCAGGTCCGTGGCGAAGTGGGAAGCGTTGGAGGCACTGCCGCCGTTGCCGAAGACGAAGACCTGTTGGTCCTCAGCGAGGGCGACGCGCAGCCGCTCGGTAAGCCGGGCGACGGCGTCGGTCGGGATCGAGCCGATCGCCGCCTGCTGCTTGGCGCGGTAACCGTCAATCCATGCGGCAAGCTGAGGGCGGGCGGCCGGGGCTTTTGTGCTGGGGGATGCGGACATTTTGGGTTCCTTTTTTGTTCCTTTGTACTTTCGTCAAAACTTCACCAGGTCGTCTGCGTTCGGTTTTTCCCACGAACGGGCAAAACAACCGAGCGCACAACGCGCCGCGCGAAACGCGGCAGCGAATCCTCAGCCCCGGAGGGGCGAAAGAACTTAGCCCACGGCGCGAGCCGTGAGTGTAGGTCGAACGAAGCGCACAGCCCCGGAGGGGCGTAAGAAGCGTGCGATCACACGGTGCACGGCATCGAACACTTCTTACGCCCCTCCGGGGCTGTGCGCTTCCCCGACCCCTTTCCCACGGCTTGCGCCGTGGGCTAAGTTCTTTCGCCCCTCCGGGGCTATCTCCGGGGCTGTCTGTTCGATTCTTCGCGTTCCAGCCGAGCGCTCGATCCGGGCGTGATTCGTGATTTCTCGGCGGCGTGCTTTCGCACTCATGTCTCATCGCGCCACCGCGGCGTGTCGTATCGCCAGCTCGAGCGCGCCGATGGGCACCGAATCCTCGCCCAGGCCCGCAAGACGCACCGCCGGTCCCGGCAGGAACGCCTTCATTACGTACGCCGGCAGCGCCTCGCTGATCGCGGCCCGCAGCGGCTCGCCCACGAGCGACAGTCCGCCGCCCAGCACGATGATCCGCGGATGGAACAGGTGCACCGCATGCGACAGCGCGAACGCCAGATCGTCCGACAGCTCGTGCAAAATGCGGACAGCCGCGGGGTCTTTTTGATGCAGCGCCGCGGCCAGGTGCCGCGCCTCGCCGCCGGCAACATCTCCGATCGCGCGGGCAAGAAAACCGTCCGGCTGTTCGCTCCGCGTCCGCCGAATCCGCGCGTCCACGGCCCATCCCGCACAGCGCGACTCGACGGTCGCCCCGTCGCGGTTCAGGCGAACGTGCCCGAACTCCGCCTCGCCCGGCGGCGCGCCGTGGTAGATTTTTCCGCCCGCCACAAGCCCGCCCCCGACGCCGCTGCCGAGCGTCACGTAGAACACCGGGTCCGCTCCCGCCCCCGCGCCGCGGACGGCTTCGCCCAGCGCCGCCACGTTCGCGTCATTATCCACCGCGACCGGTGCGGCGACCAACTCGGCCAGCCAATCGCGGAGCGGGAAATTCTCCCATCCTTCGATCTGATGCGACCGGCAGATGCGGCCGGTCGCGGTATCGATCGGCCCGCCAAATCCGACCCCCGCCGCGTCGATGCGGATGGCGTCCGTGCCGCCAACCCATTCCGCAACGACCGCGCGAATCTGCTCGCAGATTCCAGCGCCGCCCAGTTCCGGCCGCACCGTCCCGCGCCATCGCCTGCCGATCGCGGCAGAGCTCTCGCCGGCCACGATCTGGAGCTTTGTTCCGCCGATCTCTACGCCTAGCAGCATGGCCGGAGCGATCTTAGCAGAAAGGAAAATCGAGACCAGCGGGGCGCACCGCCCCGTGGGAGTTGGCGGCAGCCGAAAAATTTGATTCGCGTCACCCTTAGTGTCGATTTGCGTATACTTGTGTATCCGGGTTCCACTCCAACCAAGAGGCCAGCCATGACATTCCAGCAGCTTTCAAAACCGGTCGCCGCTTTCGCAATCGCCCTTTTCTCGCTCGCGCTGGTCGGCTGCCACACCGTCCCGCTGGGCGACCCCGACAAATCAACCGCCGACGCGAAGCTCGCCGGCTGGTGGGGGCCGGAAAAGCCCGGCATGCTTATCCACGTCTTCCCCTATGACAAACACACCTACGTCATGACGTGTTACGGCTACGAATTCGACGGCGACAAGATCAAGCCGCAATCGCAGTTCACCACCAAGGCTTGGCACACGTCCGTCGCGGGAATGGACCTGATCACCGCGAAGATCATCAACCCCGAATGGGACCTGACGGCGGGCAAGGATGTCGACGCACGTTACTCCTATTATCGCATCACCCGCACCGATGACGCCGTCGAAGTGCGGGCGCTCGACATCGACTTCTTGAAGGACACGAAGACGCCGGCGGAATTGGAAAAGAAGATTGCCGACAACGCGAAGAACCCGCAGCTATTCGGGAAGAACGAACCGGCGAAGCTCACAAGAGTGCCGGACTCGAAGAAGGACGATATGAAGAAGGTGTTGGACGCGTTCAATCCGGCGAAATCCCAGTAAAACGCGTCGCGATCCCGCGGACTATTTCCCGGCGGATTCCTTCGCCGGGACTTGCGCGGGGCTGGCCAGATATCCAATCAAATCGCGCGCGTCCGGCGTGCTCAGGCCTTCCAAAAGCCCCTCGGGCATCATCGAGATCGGCGAGGTTTTTCTTCTTTTGATTTCGTTCTTGGGGACGATCACGTCTTCGGTGGTGGTGCGGAGCGTGACCGTGCTGTCACTTTCCTG